>NZ_PSVX01000076.1:0-15079 GCF_002932695.1 Rathayibacter sp. AY1D2
AGCACACCCTCCCCATGAGCAGCCTGCCCGAGTCGGCGACGGCGGGCGCCGCTCGCTGACGGGCACTCCTCCGGACGGATCGGCCGGCCTCGCCATCGCCGCACTCGTCGTCGGCATCGTCGCGTTCCTCGTCGGCCTCGTGCCGGTCTTCGGAGCACTCGTCGGGATCGCCGCCGTCGTCCTGGGCATCCTCGCCCTCCGCCGCGGTCAGTCGAAGGCGATGTCGATCACCGGCGTCGTCCTCGGCGGTCTGGCCGTCCTCGCCTCGCTCCTGACGACGATCGGCTTCGGAGCCGCCGTGAACTCCGCCTCGAGCGACCGCCCGGCGGCCGTGATCGTCGAGTCGTCCGAGCCCACGACCGCTCCCGTCGTGCCGGCCACAGAGGAGGCGGAGGTCGTCGAGACGGCGGAGCCCGCACCCGTCGAGACGGCGGAGCCCGCACCCGTCGAGACGGTCGCCCCTGCCCCGGCGCCTGTCGAGACGGCGGCTGCTGCGCAGGTCTCGCCCGAGTTCTCCTCGGCACTCATCAAGGCGCAGAGCTACTCCGAGATGCTCCACATGAGCAAGGCGGGCCTGTACGGCCAGCTCACCTCCGAGTACGGGGAGCAGTTCTCACCCGAGGCCGCGCAGTACGCGGTGGACACCGTCTCCGCAGACTGGAACGCCAACGCGCTGGCGAAGGCCAAGGACTACCAGGCCCAGATGGCGATGGCGCCGGAGGCCATCCGCGACCAGCTGACCAGCGAGTACGGGGAGCAGTTCACGAGCGACGAGGCCGACTACGCCATCGCGCACCTGAACGACTAGTCCCACTCGGACCGTCGCGGCACTGCGCGGCCACTGAGCAGGTCCTCCCGGAGCGCGCCGCCGTCCGTCGCCCCCGACCCGGGCGACGGAGGGCGGCGGACCACCGGAGCCGGTTCAGGCCAGGACGGCGAGGGTGACGGGGAGCGCCTCGCTCCACCTGCCGGTCAGCCGCTCCTCGCCCTCGAGGAACGGCGGCGCGAGGACCCGCGCGAGGACGAGAGTCAGACCGTCGGCCGAGGTCGCGGTGGTCCGTGCGTCGCTGCGGACGAGCACCGTCGACGGCGGCCCGGACGCTCCGGCGCCTGATCCGCTGCCCTGCACCGTCGCGGTCGGCGGGCGGACGATGCGCTGCCCGTCCTCCTCGAAATGCTGCTCGACCTCCCGGGCGCCGGTGCGGATCGCCGTGGCGAAGGCGGCGATCGCGACGGGGTCGCCGGCACCGTCGTAGACCCAGCGACGACCGAGGACGGTGTGCTCGACGGTCGCGAGGAGATGCGCGTCACCGCCGGCGAGAGGCGAGCCGCGGTAGGTCAGCGGCACCTGGAGCGGCGGCTGCCCGGACGACTGGACGATCAGCGTCTCCACTCCCACCTCGCCATCGGGGTCGTCGAACCGGTAGGCGCCGAGCTGCGTGAATCCGCCGCCCTCGCACCAGGGCTGCGTCGGCGCCCATGCCTCCACGATCTCGAGCTTCCCGGGGGTGATCGTCGAACGGTGCAGAAGGGCCATGCACCGAGAGTAGAGCCGGCCGATCCGTCCGGAGGAGTGCCCGTCAGCGAGCGGCGCCCGCCGTCGCCGACTCGGGCAGGCTGCTCATGGGGAGGGTGTGCTAGCCCTTGAGCGCCGAGATCCAGACGGTGGTCGGGGCGACGGCGGCGAAGTTCGAGTTGAGCAGCGCCATCAGCGTGGTGTGCAGGGAGTGCGCGTCGATGGAGCCGGCGTCGTTCGAGATCGCGATCGCGCCCGTCGCGTCCGAGAGGACCTCGGCGCGGAGCCCGTGCGTCTCGGCCTCGGCGGCCGAGGCGAGGATGCAGTTGTTGGTCATGTAGCCGACGAGGGTGATCGTGTCGACGTCGTGCTCGCGGAGCCAGTCGAGCAGGTCGGTCCCCGCGAAGACCGTGCCGAACTGCTTCGTGACGTTCTTCCACGAGTCCGAGCGGCGCTTCTCGATCTCCGGGTGCAGGGCGAAGGACGGACCCGACGGGTCGAAGATCGGCGCTCCCTCGCCCGCGCTGTGCTGGACGACGGCGATCGGGAGGCCCGCCGCGGCGGCGGAGTCGAGGGCGGCGGCGATCCTCGGCAGCGACTGCGCGTGCGGCGGGTACTGGATCTCGAGCGGACCGCTGAAGTACTCCTGCTGCACGTCGACGAGGATCAGTGCGCGGCGCGGTGTGGTCATGAGGGGCTCCCATCGGTGGCGGACGTCCCCGATCCTCCCGCCCGGGGCTGGGAGCGGCGGTCAGCCACGCGGCCCGCGACCCGGTCGTGGGCGCAGGCCCACACCTCCTCGTGCTCGAGCGGAGTGAGGACGCCGGCGTCGAGCAGCCGGTCGGCCCGCCGCAGCGCGGCCGCGATCGCCGCCTGCTCGGCGACGGCGGGGGAGTCGACTTCCGCGATCACGAGCCGGCGGGCGCAGGCCCGGCGGAGGCGGCGGGTCGAGCGGGCCGAGAAGAGCAGGAGCGACGCGGTCGGCAGGGCGAGCGCGGCCAGCAGGAGGAGCGGCAGCCGGTCGAGCACGAGCGTCCCGACGGCGCCGGCGGCCGTCACGGCAACGACCAGCTGCGGACCGGCCGCGTGCAGGCGGAGGCGCCTCCGCTCCTCGACGGAGGTGCCGGGCGCGAAGACGACGAGCTCGCTCCGGACGACGCCGTACCGGCTCGCGCCGACGGTGTGGCGGCCCCAGCGGGGGCCGGCGTCGAGGAGGCGGAGGAGCAGGTGCACGAGCGCCATCGTCGCCCCGCGACGGCGGGTGGGAGGGGATCCTGACGGAACGCGGACGCGTACCGGGCCGATCCGCACGGTCCGCTCGCGCGCCGCTCACGATGCCCTCACGACCCCCTCACGACGCGGGATCGCGCGTCGACGTCCCTCCCCAGCCGATTACCCGTGAGGAAAGCGTGAGGATCCGCTCATTCCGGGCGGGCGCGCTCCTCACGGCGAGTAGAAACATCCAGTGACCTCTTCCGTCGTCCGTGGCAACCCCGACGCCCTCGAACCTTCCCCCCTCTCCTCCGCGCGCGCGGGCGGGGTGAAGGCGTGGCTCCTCGAGGGCCTCCGCGACGACTCCGGAGCGCACCCCGGCCCCCACGCGGCCACCGGCAAGACGCACTCGTGGTGGCGCGTCATGTGCCTCACCGGCGTCGACTACTTCTCGACCCTCGGCTACCAGCCGGCCATCGCGGCGCTCGCCGCGGGCCTCGTCTCTCCGCTCGCGACGATCGTCCTGGTGGTGCTGACCCTCCTCGGCGCGCTCCCCGTCTACCGCCGCGTGGCCCGCGAGAGCTTCCGCGGCGAGGGGTCGATCGCGATGCTCGAGCGCCTGCTGCCCTGGTGGGGCGGCAAGCTCTTCGTGCTCGTGCTGCTGGGGTTCGCGGCCACCGACTTCATGATCACGATCACCCTCTCGGCGGCCGACGCGACGGCGCACGCGGTCGAGAACCCGTTCGCCCCCGCCTGGTTCCACGGGGCGGAGGTGCCGCTCACGCTGGGGCTGATCGCCCTGCTGGGGATCGTGTTCCTGCGCGGGTTCCGCGAGGCCATCTCGATCGCGGTCGTGCTCGTGGCCGTGTTCCTCCTGCTCAACGCGATCGTGATCGCCGTGGCGATCGGGCACGTGGCCGAGAACCCCGTCGTCATCGGCGACTGGTGGTCGGCGCTCACGACCCAGCACGGGAATCCGCTGATCATGGTCGGCATCGCGCTCATCGTGTTCCCCAAGCTCGCGCTCGGGCTCTCCGGCTTCGAGACCGGGGTCGCGGTCATGCCGCAGATCCGCGGCGACGCGGGCGACACCGAGGACGCCCCCGTCGGCCGCATCCGCGGGGCGAAGCGGCTGCTCATCACCGCCGCCGTCACGATGTCGGCGTTCCTCATCACCTCGAGCTTCGTCACCACGCTGCTCATCCCGCAGGCGCAGTTCCAGCCGGGCGGCGAGGCCAACGGCCGCGCGCTGGCCTACCTCGCGCACGAGTACCTCGGCGAGGGCTTCGGCACGGTCTACGACGTCGCGACGATCTGCATCCTCTGGTTCGCGGGCGCCTCCGCGCTGGCCGGCCTGCTCAACATCGTCCCGCGCTACCTGCCCCGCTACGGCATGGCTCCGCAGTGGGCCGGCGCCGTCCGTCCGCTCGTGCTGGTCTTCACCGTCGTCGCCTTCGTCATCACGATCCTCTTCCGCGCCGACGTCGACGCGCAGGGCGGGGCCTACGCGACCGGCGTGCTGGTGCTGATCACCTCCGCGTCCGTCGCCGTGTTCCTCTCGGCGAAGCGCAGGAAGCAGCGCAAGCGCGCCGTGGGCTTCGCGGTCATCGCGCTGGTCTTCGTCTACACGACGGTCGTGAACGTGGTCGAGAGGCCCGACGGCGTGCGGATCGCGGCGGTCTTCATCGTCGGCATCCTCGCGGTCTCGCTCGTCTCGCGGGTGCACCGCTCGTTCCAGCTGCGCGCCACCTCAGTGGTGTTCGACGCCGCCGCGATCGACTTCCTCACCACGGACGCCGACGACTACGGCGTGATCCGCATCCTCGCGAACGAGCCCGACGACGGTTCCGAGGCGGAGTACCGGGACAAGCTGGCGGAGGAGCAGCGCGACAGCAACCTGCCGATGCGCGGCCCGGTGCTCTTCCTCGAGGTGCACACCACCGACTCCTCCGACTTCGAGGAGGACCTGGTCGTGCAGGGCCGCGTCTGCCACGGCTTCCGCGTGCTGACGGTGACCAGCGGCAACATCCCGAACACCATCGCCACGGTGCTGCTCGAGATCCGCGACCTCACCGGCGTGATCCCGGACGTCTACTTCGAGTGGACCGAGGGCGGCCCCATCTCGAACATGTTCCGCTTCCTCATCACCGGCACCGGCGAGGTCGCCCCCGTCACCCGCGAGGTCCTCCGCCGCGCGGAGTCCCGCCGGGACCGCCGGCCGGGCGTGCACGTGGGCTGACGCCTGCTGCGCGGCGGGGGAGTGGCGGCGCGGAGGTGCCGCTCCTGCTGCGGGATGGCGCCGAGACGCCGCTCCGTCATCGAGACACCGCTGCAGGAGCGGTGCGTCGGCGGAGGAGGCGGCGTCCCGGCGCGCGGCGGCCCCGTAGCGTGGGCGCGGGCACCCGTCGGGGCGCCGACACCGACGAACGGACGACGATGACCCTCGAGGACCAGCGCGCGCACATCCTGACCGGCGCCGTGTACGACGACATGACCCCCGAGCTGGTCGCCGCGCGCGAGCGGGCGGTCCTCGCCTCGAACGCGTACAACGCGAGCTTCGGGCGTCCCCCGGTCGAGCGGGAGGCTCTGCTCCGCGAGCTCGTCGCCTCGGTGGGCGCGGACGCGCACCTCGAGCCGACGTTCCGCTGCGAGTTCGGGTTCAACATCACGATCGGCGACCGCTTCTACGCGAACTTCGACTGCATCCTGCTCGACGGCGCCCCCATCACGATCGGCGACGACGTGCTGTTCGGCCCCCGCGTCGCGATCTACACGTCGAACCACGCCCTCGACCCGGCCGAGCGCGCCGCCGGCGCCTGCACCGCGAAGCCGGTCGTCGTCGGCGACGGCGTCTGGATCGGCGGCGGCGTCACGATCAACCAGGGCGTCACCATCGGCGACGGGGCCGTGATCGGCTCGGGCAGCGTCGTCACCCGCGACGTCCCTCCGCTCACCATCGCGGCCGGCGTCCCCGCCCGCGTCCTCCGCTCGATCACCCCCGACGACCGGACCGGCTACCGCCCGGCCCACTGACGGCGGCCCACGCCGGCCCCGAGACGCCGGCTCCGAGACGCCTCGGAACGGCTCCCGGCCTCGCGGCGATCCGCCCTCAGGACTTCACGGTCGACAGGGGCTCGGTGATGCTCTCGAGGCTGCGGCGCTCGGCGTCCACGCCGAAGATCAGGGCGATCACGCCGCCGAGGATCATCACGGCGGCGCCGACGAAGTAGCCGATCGTCAGCGGACCGCGGTCGCTGCCGTCGCCGATCAGGGCGCCGTAGAGGGCGGGGGCGACCGCCCCGGCGATCTGGCCGAGGGTGAAGAAGTACGAGATCGCCTGGCTGCGCAGCTCGAGGGGGAAGATCTCGCTCACGGTGAGGTAGGCGCTCGAGGCTCCGGCGGAGGCGAAGAAGAACGACACGCACCAGAGGATCGTCTGCGTGGTCGCGGTCAGGACGTCCATGCTGAAGAGGACCGCCGAGACGGCCAGGACCGCTCCCGAGACACCGTAGGTGAGGAAGATCATCTTCCGCCGGCCCCACACGTCGAACAGGTGGCCGAGCACCAGCGGCCCGACGAGGTTGCCGATCGCGAACGGGAAGAAGAAGTACGAGATCGCGCTCTGCTCGACTCCGTAGAAGTTCTCGAGCACCAGCGCGTAGGTGAAGAAGATCGCGTTGTAGAGGAACGACTGGGTGATCATCATCGTCGCGCCCACCAGCGTCCGCTTCGGGTACTGCCGCAGCAGCACCCGGGCGATGGTGCGGAACGGGATGCTCTCCGTCGCCTTCACGGTGATCGCCTTCGCGTCGTCGACCGGCTCGAGCACGCCGCCCTCGGCCTCCACCCGGCGCTCGATCTCGTCGACGGTGCGCTCCGCCTCCTCCTCGCGGCCGTGCGTCATCAGCCAGCGGGGGCTCTCAGGGATGTGGCGGCGGAGGTAGATGATCGCCAGTCCGAGGATCGGGCCGAGGAAGAAGCCGAGGCGCCAGCCGACGTTCTCGGCGAAGAGCGCGTCGTTCAGGAAGAACAGGTTGGCCGCGGAACCCAGAGCCGCGCCGCCCCAGTACGTGCCGTTGATCGCGATGTCGACGCGGCCGCGGTACTTGGAGGGGATGAGCTCGTCGATCGCGGAGTTGATCGCCGCGTACTCGCCGCCGATCCCCATGCCCGCGAAGAAGCGGAACACGGCGAGGAAGACGTAGTTCGGCGCGAGCCCCGCCAGGCCGCTGGCGACCAGGTAGATGACGAGCGTCAGGATGAACAGCTTGCGCCGCCCGAGCTTGTCGCTCAGCCGCCCGAAGATCAGGGCGCCCGCGATCTGGCCGCACAGGTAGATCGTGCCGAGCAGGCCGACCTCGAAGGCCGAGAGCCCGAACTCCTTCGCGAAGCCGGCGGAGGCGACGATCTGGATCTCGAGTCCGTCCAGCACCCACGAGAAGCCGAGGCCGACGACGATCGACCAGTGGAAGCGGGTCCAGGGGAGCCTGTCGATGCGGGCGGGCACGAGGCTCCGGACCGGGCCGCGCGGACTGGTGGATGTCGACATGGCGAGCGCCTTCCTGTCGCCCCGGCGTCGTTGCGGAGGAACGCTGTCCCGAGCGCGGCGAGACGACACTAGACCCGCGGGCGGCTCCATATCGCCGGGCTATTCACCCCTTGTCACGGACCGCCGAGCGGGTGTATCCCGGGCATCGGTGCCCACCCGGAGGCGGAGCGAGGCGCGGTGGACGCGAGCCCGGATCCGTTCCGCGGGGCCTGACACCGCCCGCCTCCTCGGCCTAGCGTGGAGGTATGATCGACGCGACGCCCGCGGGCACCCCCACCTACGTCCTCAGCGAGGGGCCCGTCTGGGATCCGGACACCGCCCGCCTCACCTGGGTCGACATCGAGGCCGGCGCGGTCCTGTCCGCCCCCGTCACCGCGGAGGGGATCGGAGCGATCTCGCGCACCGACGTCGGCGAGCAGGTCGGCGCCGCGCTGCCCCTGGGCGACGGGCGGACGCTCGTCGCGCTGACCCGACGGCTCGCGATCCTGGAGGTCGACGGCTCCCTCACGCGCGGCTCCGAGCTGCTGCCGGAGGGTCACCGCTTCAACGACGGCACGATCGACCCGCAGGGGCGCCTCCTGGTCGGCTCGCTGACCCTCGGCGAGTCGGCGGGCGACGACGTCCTGCTGCGCATCGAGCACGACGGATCCGTCACCGTGCTCGACGACGACCTGCGGCTCTCGAACGGACTCGGCTTCTCGCCGGACGGCTCTGTGCTGTACTCGGCCGACACCGAGTCGGGCGTGATCCACCGCCGCTCCTACGCGGACGCCGAGCACGGCCCGCGCGAGCTGTTCGTCGAGCTCGAGGAGGGCGTGTTCGCCGACGGACTGACCGTGGACGCCGACGGCCGCGTGTGGGTCGCGGTCTGGGGCGGGAGCGGCGTTCGGGTGTTCGAGGCCGACGGCAGCCCGGTCGAGGGCGAGGGCATCAGGATCGACGCCCCGCACTCCTCCAGCATCGCCTTCGCGGGCGAGGACCTGGACATCGCGGTCGTCACCTCCGCATCACGCGACCTCTCGGCGGACGAGCGGGCGCGTCATCCGCACGCCGGCGGACTGTGGATCGCGCAGCCCGGAGCCCGCGGCCGCGCCGCCACGCGCTGGGTGGAGGGCCCTCTGCCCTAGGCGCGGCCGGTCGCCCGCCAGACGGCGGGCGCCGTCGGCGGGCTCGGCTCCGACGCGGGCTGCGGCAC
Organism: Rathayibacter sp. AY1D2; assembly: GCF_002932695.1. Taxonomy (NCBI): domain Bacteria; kingdom Bacillati; phylum Actinomycetota; class Actinomycetes; order Micrococcales; family Microbacteriaceae; genus Rathayibacter; species Rathayibacter sp. AY1D2. The sequence continues at coordinate 8,473 of NZ_PSVX01000076.1, forward strand.
GAGGGTCAGCCGCGAGATGCGGTAGCGGTCCGTCTCGGCCACGCGGAGCAGGTGGTCGCCGACGAGCACGGAGTCGCCCACGACGGCCACACGGCCGATCCGGTCGAGGACGAAGCCGCCGACCGTCTCGTACGGACCCTCGGGCAGCTCGATGCCCAGCTGCTCCGCCAGGTCCTCGAGGATCATCCCGCCGTCGACGTCGTGCAGCTGCTCGGCCGCCTTCGCGTCGACCGCCTGGCGGGCGCCGTCGTACTCGTCGTAGATCTCGCCGACGAGCTCCTCGAGCAGGTCCTCCAGCGTGATGATGCCGTCGGTTCCCCCGTACTCGTCGATGACGACGGCGATCTGGTGGCCGTCCTGGCGCATGGTGCGCAGGGCCGCGAGCACCTTCGTCGTGCCGGGGACCGCGAGGATCGGGCGGGTGATGTCGGCGACGCTGCTCGCGGTGCCGGCGCGACCCGCCTCCGGGAACGCGGACATCAGGTCGCGCACGTGGACGAAGCCGAGCACGTCGTCGAAGTCGTCGCCGACCACCGGGTAGCGCGAGTGCGGCTGGTCGAGGACCGCCGCGTAGCCCTCGGCCACGCTGAGCGCGCCGCGGAGGAAGTCGACGTCCGGGCGCGGGCGCATCACCTCGGCGACGCGGCGGTCGTCCGCGCGGAAGATGTCGGTGAGCAGCCGGCGGCTGTCCTCGTGGATCTCGGTGTTGCTGGAGATCATGTCGCGCACCTCGTCGGCCGAGACGCTCTCGCCCTTCTCGCGCGGGTCGGCGCCGAGGAGGCGGACGACGGCGTCGGTCGAGACGGACAGCAGCCAGATCACGGGGCGCATCAGGCGCGCGAGGGCGTTGAGCGGGGGCGCGAGGGCCTTGGTGAACGCGACGGACTTCTGCATCGCCAGGCGCTTGGGGACCAGCTCGCCCAGCACCAGGGAGAGGTACGCGATGACGAGGGTCATCAGGATCAGGGCGACGGTCGAGGCGGCGGAGGCCGAGAGGCCGAGCGACTGCAGCGGCGGCACGAGGTCGGGCGCGATGGTCGAAGCACCGTACGCCGAGGAGAAGAAGCCGGCGAGCGTGACGCCGATCTGGACCGCGGAGAGGAACATGTTGGGATTGCGGACGAGCTCGGCGATGCGCCGGCCGCGCTCGCTGCCGGCCTCGATCGCGCGGACCTGGCTCTCGCGGAGGCTGACGATGGCCATCTCGGTGCCCGCGAAGACGCCTCCGAGGAGGACGAACAGCACGACGAGGCCGATGTTGAGGAGGGTGTCGAGATCCACGCCGACCAGAGTAGGGATGCCGGCCGTGAGAACGCCTCGTGGACTCTCAGGGAGCGGGGGCGGGCGGGACGACGCCCCGCCCGCCCGCTCAGGACGCGTCGGCCGGGCGCACGCCGATCGTGAGGATGAGGTTCGCGTAGATGCGGCGGTCGCCCGAGGCGATGGTGAGCGCGACGTCGGGGGTGCGCGCCTCGGCGTAGAAGGCGTGCCGCTCGAGCGAGGTGAAGGGGACGCCGTCGAGGGACCGGCGGAAGGAGTCCTGCGCGGGGACGTCGATGCCGGGCGCGGGGGTCATGACCGTCGCCTCCTCGACGACGATCGCCGAGAGCAGGGCGTCGAGGATCTCGTCGACGGTCAGCATGTCGGGCCGGAGGTTCAGGTGCACCAGGGCGGAGTTCGGTCCGAGCGTGGTGCCGACGGGGTAGTTGCCGTCGGCGATGAGGACGCGGGAGCCGTGGCCCGCGCGGGCGAGCGCGTGCAGGATCTCGGGGTGGAGGAGGGTCGTGGTCAGCAAGAGGAGCTCCTAGAGGTCGTGGAGGTGGGCGACGGACGAGCCGGCGAGCAGGCGGCCGGGGAGCCTCCGCTCCTGGGGACCGGGCTGCTCCGCCCCGGAGTCGAGGCGGAGGCGGACGAGGGCGGCGGCCTCGGCGGCGATCGCCTCCGTCGGCTGGGCGATCGTGGTCAGGTGCGGGCGGACCACGCGGGCCAGCTCGACGTTGTCGAAGCCGACGACGGAGAGGTCCGTCGGCACGCGCAGTCCGGAGTCGCCGAGGGCGATCAGGGCGCCGACCGTCAGCTCGCGATTGCTCGCGAACAGGGCGGTCGGCCGGGGGCTCAGGGCGAGGATCCGCTCGACGGCGGCGACTCCGCTCTCGACCGTCAGCGGGCCGCGCACCACGGCGTCGGCGGCGGGGTGGACGCCGCGCTCGGCCAGTGCGGCGAGGAAGCCGGCGGTCCGCTCCCGGGTGGAGGACACTCCGTCCTCCCCGCCGAGCACCGCGATCGAGCGGTGGCCGTGGTCGAGGAGGTGGCGGGCGGCGGAGGCGCCGGCGCCCGCGTTGTCGAGCGCGACGCGATCGGTGACCAGTGCGTCGTCGATCCAGTCGACGGCCACCACGGGGGTGCCCTGCTCGGAGGCGCGGCGCAGCGCGTCGACGTCGCCCGCGGACGGCACCGCCACGATCCCGTCGACCATCTTCTCGAGCAGCAGGTCGACCGCGGCTCCCGGCTCGGGGCGGCTCACGCCGACCAGCACGCCGATGCCCTCTCCGCGCAGGGCCCGCTCGAGGCCCGCGATGATCGAGAGGTGGAACTCGTTGTCGAGGGCGGGCAGCAGCACTCCGACCGTGCGGGAGCGCCGCGAGCGCAGGCCTCGAGCGAAGCCGTTGACGCGGAAGCCGACCTCGGCGGCCGCCGCCTCGATCGCCGCCCGGTTCTCGGGGCGCACGGGGAGCCCGTTGTAGTGCTTCGAGATGGTCGAGAGCGAGAGGCCGGTCAGCCGCTGCAGGTCCTTGTAGGTGGCCACGTCACAGGGTGGCGCGGGGCGAGCCGTAGCCGCTCCAGCCCGGGATCGTGCCGTCGGCGTCCCACAGGTCGAGCCAGCCGGTGCTGCCGGGCCAGAGGAAGACCTGGCCCTTGATCAGCCGGTTGTTGCGCTCGGCGCCGCGCAGCGCCTCCTGCTCCTCGGCCGTGAGCACCAGGGAGGCGGCGGCCAGGTTCGCCTCGATCTGCTCCGGCTTCACCGCGAACGGGATCGGGATCTGGCCGCGGTTCACCGCCCAGGCGAGGCACACGACGGCCGGATGCACGCCCCGCTCCTCGGCGATCGCCCGCACCGCGGGGTGCTCGATGTCGACGATGTCGCCCTCCACCCGGTCGCGCTCCGGCCGCGACGGCGAGCCCAGCGGCGAGTAGCCGATCGGCTGGATGCGGTGGTCGAGGCAGAAGCGGAACAGCTCCGGCTGCTGGAAGCAGGGGTGCAGCTCCATCTCGTTCAGCTGCGGGGCGATGCGGACGTCGGCGAGGATCCGCTCGAGCTTGGGGATGGTGACGTTGGAGGTGCCGAGGTGCCGGACGAGGCCCCGGTCGACCATGCTCTCGAGCGCGCGCCAGGTCTCGAGGAACGCCTCGTGGACGAACGGGCGGGCGTGCGGATCGCGAGCGTCGGTCTCGGCGTGCGGCGGGTGGTGGTTCGGGAAGGGCCAGTGCACGAAGACGGCGTCGAGCACGTCGAGGCCGAGGTCGGCGAGCGAGCGCTCGACGGAGGCGACGGCCGCCGCGGGCTCGTGCGCGTCGTTCCAGATCTTCGACATGACGAAGAGCTCGTCGCGGTCGACTCCGGAGTCGGCGATCGCCCGGCCGACGCGCGGCTCGTTGCCGTAGACGGTGGCGCAGTCGAGGAGGCGGAAGCCGGCGCGGAGGGAGTGCTCGACCGCGAGGCCGACGGTCTCGGCGTCGTAGCGGTCGGAGCCGAACGTCCCGGCGCCGATCGCGGGGATGCGGCTGCCGCTCGCGAGGACGCGGTGGCTCGGCGGAGTGGGGGCCATGCGGATCCTCCTGGTGCGGCGGCGGGAGCGAAACGTTGCGCTTCACGGTAGGCGGGGGAGGGCGGTGACGTCAACGATGCCGTGGACTGGTGTGCGTAACGTTTCGTGCGGTGGGTGCTTTCGTCCTCCGTTCCTGCCCCGCCCCCCTCGAAACGCCAATAGTTGTCGCACTCGCGCGCGACTGCGACGACTACTGGACTCTCGAGCCGCGCGCTCGGCTCGCTCGCGCGAGAACGCAGGAGCCGCCGCACTCGAGGTCGACTGCGACGACTCCTGGACTGTCGAGAAGAGCCCCGCCCCTCCGCTCACACCAGCCGGCGCGACTCCTCCGTGACCACGCGGAACCAGCGCGCGCCGTAGCCGCCGAGGGGCACCGACACGGCGCCGTCTTCGCCGAGCGGGAGCGACTCGCCGCCGAGGGAGTCGACCAGCCGCGCCCCGGCGGGGGTGTCGGGGAGCGTCAGGTGCGCCGTGCGCGGGTTCGACGCCAGGTTGTGCACCGCGACGGTCGTGCCGGTCGACGCGGACATCCGGTGCGCGAGCACGCTCGGCTCGTCGCAGGGGAGGTGCGTGTACTCGCCCCAGCCGATCTCCGGCGACCGCCGGTACAGCCAGGCGAGGCCCTTCACGTGGGCCAGGAGGGAGTCCGGATCCTGGAGCTGCGCGGCCGCGTTCACGTGCTCGGGTCCGAAGCCGCCGCCGGGAGGGGCGGCGATCAGGTCGGAAGCGTCGGCACGCGAGAACCCGCCGTTGGCGGCGCTGCTCCACTGCATCGGGGTCCGCACGGCGCTGCGGCCCGGGATGTCGGCGTTCTCGCCCATCCCGATCTCCTCGCCGTAGTAGAGCACCGGGGTCCCGGGCAGCGAGAAGACCAGGCTGTGGACCAGGCGGACGCGGCGCGGGTCGCCGTCGACCATCGGCGGGAGGCGGCGGACGATGCCGCGCCCGTGGATCCGCTGCGACTGCTCCGGAGCGAACGCCGCGAAGACCTCGTCGCGCTCGTCGTCGCTCAGCTGGTCGAGGGTGAGCTCGTCGTGGTTGCGCGCGAAGTTCGCCCACTGACTGCCGACGGAGATCTCGGGGCGGCTCGCGAGCGCCTCGACGAGCGGCGCCGCCTCCTCGCGGGCCAGCGCGAGGTAGAGGCGCTGGTTGCCGATGAAGTCGAACTGCATCGACAGCTCGTCCGCGTCCTCGCCGCCGAAGAAGCCGAGCTGCTCCTCGCGGGTCACGTTGACCTCGCCCAGCAGCATCGCCTCGCCGGAGCGCCGCGAGACGAAGCGGCGCAGCAGGCGCAGCCACTCGTGCTCGTCGCGTTCGCCGGGCTCAATCAGGTAGGGCACCGCGTCGACCCGGAAGCCGTCGACGCCCAGCTGCAGCCAGAACCCGATGAGCTTCGCGATCTCGTCGCGCACGGCCGGGTTCTCGGTGTTGAGGTCGGGCTGGTGCCGGTAGAAGTGGTGCAGGTAGTACTGGCCCGCCTCCTCGTCGCGGAACCAGACGCCGTCCTCCGCGTCCGGGAACACGTTCGCGGGCTGATCGGCGGGCGGCTCGTCGCGCCAGAGGTAGTAGTCGCGGTACGGGCTGTCGGGGGAGGAGCGGGCGGCCTGGAACCAGGGGTGCTGGTCCGAGGTGTGGTTGACGACGAGGTCGACGATCACGCGCATCCCGCGGTCGTGGGCGGTCCGGATCACCTCGACGACGTCGCCGTGGTGCCCGAAGCGCTCGTCCACTCCGTAGAAGTCGCTGATGTCGTAGCCGTTGTCGCGGCCGGGGGACCGGTAGAACGGCGCGAGCCAGAGGCAGCTGACGCCGAGCTCGGCCAGGTAGTCGATCCGGTGGACGAGGCCCTCGAGGTCGCCGATGCCGTCGTCGTCCCAGTCCATGAACGTCTTCACGTCGAGGTTGTAGAAGACGGCGGTGCGCCACCACAGGTCGCTCGTGTCGGTGACCCTCATGCGCGGGGCTCCGGGCGGGAGGAGGCGGAGGGTGCGGACGAACAGCTCGGGGCAGTGCGCGAGCGGGTCCTGGGCGTCGAGCGGATGCATGCCCTCACCCTAGGTCGCGGGTGCCGGGCGCGACGCGCGCCGCCGGGGTCCCGGATGCGTGCCGCCGGGGTCCCTGACGGGTGCCGCCGGGGTCCCTGACGGGTGCTGCCGGGGCCCCTGACGCCGCTCGGACGCCGCCCACTGTCCAGAAGTCGTCGCACTCGGCGTCGACTGCGACAACTCTTGAGCACTCGCGAGCCCTCACCGGAGCCTCCCCCACTGTCCAGAACTTGTCGCACTCGGCGTCGACTGCGACAACTCCTGAGCACTCGCGAGCCCTCACCCGGAGCCCCTCCCCCCACTGTCCAGAAGTCGTCGCACTCGGCGTCGACTGCGACAACTCCTGAGCACTCGCGGACCCGCGCACTCGAGCCGGTCGCCACTGCTCCGAAGTCGCCGTACTCGCGCTCCAGTACGGCCGCTTCCGCGTGGTCGCGAGCCGCCGGGCCTGTCCCAGCGGTCGTCGCCGAGTGCGCAGAAGTTGTCGCACTCGAGCTCGAGTGCGACAACTCCTGGACAGTCGCGGGAGCCGGAGGAGAACGGAGCGGGAGCCGGAGGAGAACGGAGCGGGAGCCGGAGGAGAACGGACCTCGAGCCGGCGAGCGCCCCCGCACCCGCGAGCACGGCCGCGCACCTGGGAAGTCAACGGGCGGACGCCGCGTCGCGGCACCAGGGCTCGCTCGCGCAGCCGGTGCAGGGCTGGATGGGCGTCGCCGACATGTTCGAGATGGGACC
>NZ_PSVX01000077.1:0-15026 GCF_002932695.1 Rathayibacter sp. AY1D2
CCGTCGACTGCGAGGGCGACCGCACCGCCTCCGTCCCGCTCGCCCTGTCGTGGGAGACGAGCGGAGGTGCCACCGCCCGCCTGGCCGTCGGCACCACCGACGCGAGCGCGGGCGAGCCCGTCGACCTCGCGGCGTCCGGCTACACCGCCGTCACCGCCGACTGCCGCGACTCCGAGACCCTGATCACCCTCGCCGTCCTCGCTCCCGACGGCACCACCGCCCAGCGCACCCTCGTCGTCCCCGCCTCCTGAACCGCTCCGCCCGCGCGGAGGCGGTCACGGAGGCGTCGAGCGGCCCCGGCACGGCAGAATGGGACACGATGACCTCCACACCCCCTCCGCTCGGCCTGCTCCTCGACGTCGACGGGCCCATCGCGAGCCCCGTCACGCGCACGATCTCGATCCCCGAGATCGCCGACGACCTCGTCACCCTGGCCAACGCCGGCATCCCGATCGTGTTCAACACGGGCCGCTCCGACGCGTTCCTGCGCGAGCGGGTCCTGCCCGCGCTCCTCGAGCGCGGCGTCTCGGCCGAGGCCCGCATCGTCTGCGTCTGCGAGAAGGGCGCCGTCTGGTTCACCGTCGACTACCGCGGCACCTCGGAGCCGATCGTCGACGAGTCGCTCGCGATCCCCGAGCCGGTGGCCCGCGACCTCGAGCGGATGATCCGCTCCGACTACGACGACCTGGTCTTCTTCGACGAGACCAAGCGCGCCATGGTCTCGGCCGAGCAGCTGGTCGACCTGCCGAGCGAGGACTACCTCGAGCGCCAGCTCGTCTTCGACGCCGACGCCCTGCAGATCATGACCGCCGCGGGCCTCGGAGTCGAGCGCCGCGGCATCCGGTACCCGAACGAGGAGGGGACGGTCGACTTCCGCATCGACCCGACCGTCATCTCGACCGACATCGAGTCGAACCGGCTCGGCAAGGACCTCGGCGCCCAGCGCGCCGTGGAGCTGCTCGGAGCGACCGGCGCGATCCCGCAGCGCTGGCGGACGGTCGGCGACTCCCGGAGCGACTACGCGATGGCCGACTGGCTGTTCGAGCACGCCTACGACGTCGCCCACGTCGACGTGCGGCCCGCAGAGGGCGTGCCCGAGAAGCCCTACCCGGTCCTCGTCGTCGACGGAGCCGTGAACGACGCGGCCGGCGCCGCCGTGCTCCGCCGCTGGACGGAGCTCGTCGCCGACGAGACGACGCCCGAGGTCGGCGGCGCGATCTCGCTCCATGCCCGGAGCTGATCCGCAACCCTCGTCCCTCGTCGCTCAGGCCCGTTAGCGTTCGAGCATGAGAATCGCAGTCACCGGTGGATCCGGCAAGCTCGGCCGCCACGTCGTCACCCGCCTCCGCGCCTCCGGGCACGAGGTCTTCAACCTGGACCGTGCGGGGGACCGCGGCGCGGGCTTCGTCCGCATCGACATCGCCGACTACGGCCAGGTCGTGGACGCGCTGCAGTCGGTGAACGACCAGTACGAGGGCATCGACGCGCTCGTGCACCTCGCCGCGATCCCCGCGCCGGGCCTCGTGCCCGACGTCGCCACGTTCCACAACAACATGATCGCGACGTTCAACGCGTTCCACGGAGCGATCCGTGCCGGCATCCGCAACGTCGTCTACGCCTCCAGCGAGACCGTGCTGGGCCTGCCCTTCGACGTCCCGCCGCCCTACATCCCGGTCGACGAGCAGTACCCGGCGCGCCCGGAGTCGGTCTACTCGCTCACCAAGCACCTCGAGGAGCAGATGGCGATCGAGCTGTGCCGCTGGCACCCGGACCTGAAGATCACGGGCCTGCGCTTCTCGAACGTCATGGACGAGGCCGACTACGCCGAGTTCCCGTCGTTCGACTCCGACGCGCTGCTGCGCAAGTGGAACCTCTGGGGCTACATCGACGGACGCGACGGAGCGCAGGCGGTCGAGAAGGCGCTGCTCGCCGAGACGACCGGGTTCGACCGCTTCATCATCGCCGCGGCCGACACCGTGATGACGCGCCCCAACGCCGAGCTGGTGGCCGAGGTGTTCCCCGGCGTCGAGCTGCGCGGCGACCTCGGGACCACCGGGACCCTGCTCTCGATCGACCACGCCCGCAAGGTCCTCGGCTACGCCCCCGAGCACTCCTGGCGCGATTCGCAGCAGGGCTGATCCGCGGGCCCGGCGCATCGGGATCCGCGCTGCTCGTCGGTGGGGTGGATCTCGATACGCGGGCTGCGCCCGCTCCTCCGATCAGCAGGGGTGCGGTCGGCCCGTGACCGTGCCGGTCGAGGAGCGGCAGCGCGGCGTCTCGAGACCCGCCCTGTTCGTGCGCGGCTCGGCTCGCCGCCCCACGCACGAGCGCGCCCGGTCCGCAGGACGACTGCAGGCCGGGCGCTCCGTGGAGCCGAGGATCAGCTCGGGATGTAGTTGAAGGTGTCGGGGTCGGGGCCGGTGCGGTGGCCGCGGTCGAGCGCCGTGATGTCGGTCATCGCCTCGTCGTCGAGCTCGAAGTCGAAGAGGGCGAAGTTCTCCTCCACGCGCTTGCGGGTGACCGACTTCGGGAAGACGATGTCGCCGCGCTGGATGTGCCAGCGGAGCACGACCTGCGCCGGGCTGCGGTCGACGTTGCGCGCGATGCGGGTGATGGTGTCGTCGTCGAGGACGAGGCCCTGCGCGATCGGCGACCAGGCCTCGGTCGCGATGCCGTGCTCGGTGCCGTAGGCGCGGAGCTCCTGCTGCACGAGGTAGGGGTGCACCTCGATCTGGTTCACGGCCGGGACGATGGTCGCCTCGGCGCGGAGCCGGTTGAGGTGGTTGGTCTGGAAGTTGGAGACGCCGATCGCCTTCGCCTTGCCGCTGCGGTAGATCTCCTCCATCGCCTTCCAGGTCTCCAGGTAGTCGCCCACGTTCGGGAGCGGCCAGTGGATGAGGAAGAGGTCGACGTAGTCGAACTGCAACTCGCCGAGGGTGACGTCGATCGCGGCGAGAGCGTCCTCGCGGGCGTGGAAGCCGTTGTTGAGCTTGCTGGTCACGAAGACCTCGGAGCGGTCGAGGCCGGAGGCGCGGACGGCCTCGCCGACGCCCGCCTCGTTGCCGTACATCTCGGCGGTGTCGATGTGGCGGTAGCCGACCTCGAGGGCCGCCAGGGTCGCGTCCTTGGTCTCGGCCGGGTCGATCTGGAACACGCCGAAGCCCAGCTGCGGGATCTCCACGCCGTTGTTCAGGGTGATCGTGGGGACCGTTGCGGTGTCGTCGCTCATGAGCGAGTACGTCCTTTCGTCGGGGCGAGGGCGCAGTGGAGCCGCGCCGTCGTGCCTCCAGTCCATCGCCTGCGGCTCTCAGCATCAACCCCTTGCGCGCTCGGCGGACATCCAGCTTCCCCGCGGAGGAGGAGTCGGATCCCCTGAGCAGAGGTGCGCCCGCTCCGGGAACGCCGAAGGCCCCCGGCACGGATGCCGGGGGCCTTCGGGGAGCGCGACTTACGCGCGGGACTTGCGGCCGACGATCGCGCCGTAGATGAGGAGGACGACGATCGCACCGACGACGGAGACGATGATGCTCACGATGTTGATGCCGTTGACGGCGTCCTGGATGCCGAACAGCGTGCTGAGGAAGCCGCCGAGCAGCGCGCCCACGATGCCGAGGACGATCGTGATGATCCATCCGCCGCCCTGCTTGCCCGGGAGGATGAGCTTGGCGAGCGCCCCGGCGATGAGGCCGAGGATGATCCAGCTGATGATGCCCATGATGTTTCTCCTTCAGTTCGTGCTCGATCGGCCGTTCCGATGCGAGCGGAGACACCGGCGGGCCGGTGTCCGGTGAGTCGTGGAAGCGGGGGTCAGCGGAGGCGGCGCTGCACCTTGTCGCGGGCCTTGCTCGCGATGGCGGTGAGCTGCTTGGCCTCGCGCTTGGAGGTCTTCTTGAGCTTCTTGCGGGTCTTCTTCGTGGCCGGGTCGTTCCACACGCCGAGTGCGAGGTGGCGCAGCTCTTCGTAGCGGCCACGGCCGGCGCGGGAGCCGAACACGTAGGCGGTGAAGGCGACCAGTGCCAGCAGGACGAGGCGGGGATTCATGCGGTGACCCTTCCATCGGAGAGCACCGGGTCGTGCTCGACACCCATTTGACTCTCCTGCGCAATCCGTGACAAACCACGGCCCGACCATTGACAGGGACCCCTCGCATCGTGTTCCGCGTGCGCGTGTACCCGATTCAGCCGCAGGCCGGAGACGTCTCGGACGGGAAGCGAGCGTGGAGGTAGTGGCCGTAGCCGCCCTCGACCCGGTTGTCGCGGCGGCCGGAGGTGACCACCTCGCCGCGGTCCGTCGCTCCGACCCGGGCGCCGCTCGCGCGCAGCCGCTCGACGAGCAGGACGTCCTCGTGCAGCGGCTCCCGGCCGAAGCCGCCCGCCGCGAGGTATGCGCTCGCGCGGACGCCGAGGTTCGCGCCGTGGATGCTGCCGATCGACTCCTCCCGCGCGCGGACGTCTCGCCAGCGCGAGTAGGCACCGGGGGAGAGGTCGGCCGGGTCGGGCCGGACCGTGCCGAGCAGCGCGTCGTGCCGTCGGGAGTGCTCGACGTGGGCGGCCAGCCAGTCGCGGGGGACCACGGTGTCGGCGTCAGTGTTGGCGATCCACACCTGCTCGAGCGGAGCAGCGACGGAGGAGAGGGCGTGCGCGATCCCGGCGGAGCGGGCGGCGCCGACTCCGCAGCGGGCGAGCTCCAGCACCTCGGCGCCGGCGGCACGGGCCCGCTCGACGGTCGCGTCGGAGCAGCCGTCCGCGGCGACCACGAGGCGCATCCCGATTCCGGGCGCCCGATGGGCGAGGTGGGTCGCGCTCGCCCGGACGGAGGCGATCAGGCCGCCGATCCGCTCCTCCTCGTCGAGGGCCGGGACGACGACCAGCACCTGCGCGAGCCGGCTCACACCAGCCCCGTCCGGCGGGCGACCGAGCGGGAGTCGCGGGCGTGGACCTCGAGCAGGACGTCCTCCTCCTCGTGGCGGGCGAGGCGGTGCAGGCCCAGCTCGGCCACGGCGGACTGCACGGCGTCGCCGTCCAGAGCGAGCCCCTCGATCGGATGCCGCCAGTGCACGGTGACGAGCTCCCCCGCGGGGGCGAGGGCGTCGCGGATGGTGCGCAGCACGCCGGGGAGGGCGTCGCCGAGGTAGTAGCCGACCTCCGAGAGCACGACCAGGTCGAACGGACCCTCCGGCACGCCGCGGGTGATGTCGTGGTGCTCGACCCGCACGTGCTCGAGCGGAGCGAGGCGGCGGGCGGCGCGCTCGACGGCGGCGCTCGACACGTCGATCGCCAGCAGGCGGTCGGCCCGGTCGGCCAGCGCCTCGGCCAGCACGCCGATCGAGGCGCCGATCTCCAGCACGGAGCCGTAGCGCTGCTCCGGCAGGCTCGCGAGGGTCAGGGCGCGCTTGCGCTGCTCGTACCAGCGGCTCGTGTACCCCCACGGGTCCTCGTGGCGGGCGTACAGCTCGTCGAAGTAGCTCATGCGATCCTCACCAGCCGGTCGTCCCCGGTGAAGGTGCGCAGGAAGAGCGGATGGAGCACCGCACCGGTCCCGTCGGGCCCGGGTTGGGTCTGGCTGGGGTAGCGGGAGCGGGCGCGGCGGGTGCGCTCGAGCAGCTCGTCGTCGAGCGGCAGGCGCACGAGGTCGCCCCACGGCACCTCGGGGTCCTCCGGAACCGCCCAGTGCCACAGCCAGATCGGCGCGGCGAGCAGCGGCTGCCGGAGCTCGCGCGCGACCTCCGCGCAGATCTCGCCGACCACGCGGTGGTCCCGGTGCCCGTCCCCGGTCCAGGTGGAGAGGAGCAGGACGGTCCCGGGGGCGCCGGCCGCCCGCTCGCGCACCTCGCGTGCGATGCGCTCGTGGTGCTCCGGGGTCGCCGAGTCCGGCACGTCGAGGAAGGCGAGCCCGATGCCGGGGCCGAGCTCCGCCAGTGCGTCCGAGGCCTCCCGCCGGCGCTCGGCAGCGAGGTCCGCGTCCCGCTCCCCGTGGGCCGCGGCTCCGTCGGTCACGACGACGACGTCGACCGCGGTCCCGCGCCGACGCGCGAGCGCGATGGTGCCGCCGCAGCCGAGGGTCTCGTCGTCGGCGTGCGCCACGACCACCAGGACGCGCCGGATCCCGTCGGGCAGGGTCAGCTCCGGGAGGCGGTCGCGGCGGCCGTCCGCGGTCCAGCGCTCGAGAGGAGTGCCCTCGAGGCGCCCGTCGAAGGGCCGGCTCACCAGGAGGCCGCCTCGCCCGAGGCGAGCACGGCGCGGCCGAGAGCGGCGTCGTCGCGCTCGGCGTGGTGCTGGCGGACGTAGAGCGCGAGGTCGGCGACGCGCTTGGCGTGCTCGGCGTCGAGGGCGAGCGGAGCCGGGCCGAGCGCGCGGCCGGCGCGGAGCAGGATCTCCTCGACCGCTCCGGCGACGCTCGCCCGCACGCGCTTGGCGAGCAGTGAGCCGCGGGGGCCGTCGGCCTCGCCCGCGTCGACCGCCGCGGCGGCCTCGTCCAGCGCCCGGCGCGACGCGGAGAGCGCCGTGTCGATCGCTCCGAGGTGGGCCAGGAGGTGCGGGTCCTCGCGTCGGGCTGCCGCTGCCGCGACGGCAGCCGCGACTCCGAGGGCTCCGCCGTGCCAGCAGGCGGCGACGCCGATGCCGCCCCAGGCGAAGCCGGGCCGCGAGAGGTACCAGCCGGCGTCCCCCACGGGGACGGCGCGGGTGCCGGAGAAGCGGACCGGTCCGCTGGGCACCTCCGTCAGGCCCCGCGCGTGCCAGGCGTCCTGCTCCGGCGTCGCCGACCCGTCGCGCAGCGCCACGGCGAAGAGGCGGCGCTCGCCGGAGGCGTCGCCGACGTGGGCGGTGACGAGGGCGGCGTCGAGGCGGTCGGCCAGCGAGCACCAGGGCTTCACTCCGTCGAGCAGCCAGTCGCCGTCGCTCTCGCGCGCGACCAGAGGATCCCCGCCGCCCTCGGCCGCGAAGACCCCCCAGGCGGCGTCGGCGGCGACTCCGAGTCCGGACGGGTCGAGCTCCGCCTCGCCGAGGATCGCGAGAGCGTCGAGGTGCGGCTCCACCGCGCGCGCGACGCCGAGGTCGTGCCGAGCCAGGCGCTCGAGGAGACCGTGCAGCTCGGCGGTGCGACCGGTGCCGGGCCGGGGCGCGTCGGCGCTCAGACCGCGCGCGAAGCCGAGCGCGCCGTCGACGTCGTGGGGGAGGAGAGAGGAGGAGTGCTGGTCCATCGCCTCCGAAACTACGCAGTCGAGCGGGCGGCGTCCGTCGATTGTCCCCGAACGGACGGGGTGCTAAGCGTCAGATGTCAAGGTCGTTGATCCTGTGCAAGAGAGAGGCGAAGAGCTCGACGTCGGCGAGCGCCCAGCTGCGCAGCTCCTCGTGCATCAGCGCCTGGTTCGAGCTGCGGATCTCGCGCAGCCGCGCGGCGGTCGCCGGAGTCACCGAGAGGATCGTGGCGCGGCCGTCCTGCGGGTCGGGGGTGCGCTCGAGGAAGCCGAGGCGGTCGAGCGCCGTGATCTGGCGGCTGAGCGCCGACTTGTCCATCTCGAGGAGCTCGGCCAGCACGCCCGAGTGCACGGGTCCGCGGCGCTCGAGCGCCGAGATCGTCTTGTAGCCCAGTGGCGTCAGCTCCGGGTGGAGACGCTCGGCGTAGGAGCGCATCGCCGCCCGCACACGGTTGAAAAGGGTGCTGAGCTCGCCCTCCACCGAGGCGATCGCGGAGTCGACGTCGCGGGCGGAGTCGGGGGTCGGGCCGGTCATGCCTCTAGCATCCCGCGCGAGGACCCTCCTCCTCGACTTGCGCCCGCGCGCCGCGATGACGTACGCTTCCCGAAGCCAAAGACCGCCGGTTTCCGGTGTGCGCACGAGCAGGGCCCCGGCCCCGCGGATCGTCACCGGACGAAGGATTCGCGAAGCGAATTGCCCGCGCAGGTGCACGAGTTCAGTTCCGCCTCACCGCGATCCCGAAGCTCCGCGCCCCTGTGCCGGAGCTTTTTTCTTTGCCTGCCTTCGGGCTACCGGCACGAGAATTCACAGGAGTAGCCATGGCGAACAAGGAAGCCTCGGTTGCCGAACTCACGGAGAAGTTCCAGAGCTCGACGGCCGTTCTGCTGACCGAGTACCGCGGTCTCACTGTTGCTCAGCTCAAGACGCTGCGCAAGGACATCAGTGAGCACGCAACCTACGCCGTGGTGAAGAACACGCTGACCAAGATCGCGGCGAACAACGCCGGTATCTCGTCCTTCGACGACGAGCTCGCTGGCCCCTCGGCCATCGCGTTCGTGCACGGCGACCCTGTCGCCGTCGCGAAGTCGCTGCGTGCCTTCGCCAAGGCAAACCCTCTCCTCGTGGTCAAGGGTGGTTACTTCGACGGTAACCCGCTGACCGCAGAAGAGGTGGGCAAGCTCGCCGACCTCGAGTCCCGCGAAGTTCTGCTCGGCAAGCTCGCCGGCGCCTTCAAGGCCTCGCTGTTCGGCGCCGCATATCTGTTCAACGCTCCGCTCTCGAAGGCCGTTCGCACGGTCGAGGCGCTGCGCGAGAAGCAGGAGTCCGCGAGCTGACGTCTTCCCCTTCCGGGAAGCAGTGCGCGCGCGGTTCGTAGACAAAGAAAAACAAGGAGAAAAATCATGGCAAAGCTCACGCAGGACGAGCTCATCGAGGCCTTCAAGGAGCTCACGCTCATCGAGCTCTCGGAGTTCGTCAAGAAGTTCGAAGAGGTCTTCGAGGTCACCGCTGCGGCGCCCGTCGCCGCCGCCGGTGTGGCCGGCCCGGCCGCCCCCGCCGAAGAGGTCGAGGAGCAGACCGAGTTCGACGTCGTGCTCGAGGCCGCCGGCGAGAAGAAGATCCAGGTCATCAAGGAGGTGCGCGCCCTCACCAGCCTCGGCCTCGGTGAGGCGAAGGCGCTCGTCGACGGTGCCCCCAAGGCGGTCCTCGAGGCCGTCAACAAGGAGACCGCCGAGAAGGCCAAGGCTCAGCTCGAGGGCGCCGGCGCGACCGTCACCGTCAAGTAATCCCCTTCACCCGTCGCGGGTGCCGGCTCCGGCCGGTCGCTCGTCGGGGTGACGCAGGCACGCCTGCAGATGCAGGGCGTCGTCTCCTCGGAGGCGGCGCCCTTCGTCGTTCCCGGCCGTTGGAGGCCCGCGCCCCTAGGATCGGAGCGTGACTGCTCACGATCTGCTCGCCGGGCTCCCCGCCCGCGACGTCCCGCCCAGCGAGGTCTCGCTCAGCGAGCTCCTGAGCGACTTCGTCTCGGTGACGCACCGGATCACCCGCCTCGCCGCCCAGGCGACCGGCAACCAGGAGTCGCAGGCCGTCTGGCGCACGCTCTCGGTGCTCCTCTCGATGGGCCCGATGCGCCTGGGGGAGCTCGCCTCCCAGAGCCGCGTCTCGCAGCCCACGATGACCAAGATCGTGAAGAACCTCGTCGAGACCGGCTGGCTCAACCGGATCGCCGATCCCCTCGACGCGCGCGCCTGGCAGATCCGCCTGGCTCCCGCCGGCGCGGACGCGCTGAACGCCTGGCGGACCGACCTCGGCGACGCGCTGACGCCGATCTTCGCCGATCTCACCCCCGAGGACCGCCGCGTCCTCGAGCGCGCCGTCGAGATCATGCACGAGCGCCTCGTCGTCGGTCCGCGCGACTGACCCCTCCCGCGCGGTTCCGCCGCGCGGCACACTGGTCGCGTGCAGATGCGACTCGAGCTCGTCCCCCTCCCCGTCGGCGACGTCGACCGCGCGGTCGCCTTCTACACGGAGGTGATGGGCTTCCACCTCGACCACGACGTGCGGCCCTCCGCGGCGATGCGCGTGGTCCAGCTCACCCCGCCCGGCTCGGTCTGCTCGATCGTGGTCGGCAGCGGGATGGGCCCCGGTCCGGAGGAGGGCGTCGTCCGCTCCCTCCACCTCGTCGTCGACGACATCGCCGCCGCTCGCGCGGAGCTCGTCGGCCGCTCGCTCGAGATCAGCGAGGTCCAGGACCTGGGCGGCGTGCAGTACGCGTACTTCGCCGATCCGGACGGCAACACCTGGGCGCTCCAGGAGATCGGGAGCAGGACGCCCCCGGAGTGAGTCAGTCCTCGGGCCAGCGGACCCGGGCGTCGACGTCCGGGTGCTTGCGCAGCCAGGCCGCGACGAAGGGGCAGCGCGGGACGACCGTGCCGCCCGCCTCCGTGATCGCGGTGACCGCGGCCCGCGCGAGGATGCTCCCGAGGCCGTGGCCCTCCCACGCGTCGTCGACGACGGTGTGGGTGAGCGTCACCTCGTCGCCCTGGCGGGTGTACGCGGCGAAGCCGGCCGGAGTGCCGCCGACCTCGATCACGAAGCGGGACCGCTCGGGGACGTCGCGGACAGTGGGGGTGTCGGAGTCGCTCATGCTCCGATTCTCGCCCCCCGCGGCGCCGAGGTGCTGGTGCGGATCACCAGCGAGGCGGGGATCAGCGTGTGGCGGGCCGGGGGAGGGGGCTCGCCGCGACCGAGGGCGGCCAGCGCGTCCAGCACCAGCGCGACCGCGAGCTCGCCCTGCTGGCGCGGGTCCTGGCGGATCGAGCTGAGACCGAAGAGCTCGGCGAGGGGGTGGTCGTCGATCCCGATGACGGAGACGTCCTCGGGCACCGAGAGGCCGAGCTCGCGCGCCGCGAGGATGATCCCGATCGCGATCTCGTCGGAGGCGGCGAAGATCGCCGTCGGCCGGGTCCGCGGGTCGCCGAGGACCTGCCGTCCGGCGCTGTGCCCGCCGGGGATGTCGAAGGTGGTGGGCACGATGTCCTGCGCGCCCGGCTCGAGGCCGGCGGCCGCGAGCGCCTGGCGGAAGCCGTCACGGCGCTGCGTATGGACGTGGAAGTCCATCTCCTCCTCCGCGAGCCCGCCGATGTGGACGACCCGCTCGTGGCCGAGGGAGAGCAGGTGCTCCGTGGCGAGGCGGGAGGCGGCGACGTCGTCGATGCTGAAGGTGGGGATGCCGGGGAGCTCGCCGCCGATGCCGACGATGGGCTTGCCCAGGGCGAGGAGCGCCTCCGTCTCGTGCGGCGAGATCTCGAGCGTGACGGCGACGATCGCGTCGACGCGCTTGCGGACGAGGTAGTACTCGAACACGCTCCGGCGGGCGTCGAGGTGCTTGTCGATGTTGTAGAGGAGCAGGTCGTAGCCGGCGGCGAGCAGGGCGCGCTCGATGCCCTCGATGATCCCGGCGAAGAACCACTGGTTGATGATCGGGATGATCACGGCGATGTTGTTGCTGCGGCCGGTGACGAGGCTGGAGGCGTTGGCGGAGACGACGTAGCCCAGGCTCGTCGCGGCGCGCTCGACGCGCTGCTTCGTCCCCGCGGAGACGTAGCCCCGGCCGCTGAGCGCGCGCGAGACCGTCGCCTTCGACACTCCTGCGAGCTCGGCCACCTCTTCGATGCCTGGCACGGCGTTCCTCCCGACCGTCCGGCCTCGATGCTGGAAACGGTTCCAGGAAGTTATACCCCGCCCGGCGGCCGGGCGTCGCGCCGAGATCGATCTCCGCCCGGCCCGGCCGCCGCGATCGCTGTTCTGACGCCGAATTGTTATCTCAGAGAGCGCTCTATCACCGGCGTTGTGCTTTCATCATTCTTGTGGAAAGGTTTCCCTCCGTGGGAGCCCACCCACACGAATCCGGTGATCCGCTCGGAGTTCCTCCTGGCATCGCCATCACCAGCATCCGAGTCGTCGCGGCACACGCTTCGAGCCGCCACAGCCTCCCGATCCCGATCGGCGAGGAGCGGCCTGCTCGGCTGGTTCCACCACTCAATGAGGAGGAAGAATGCGGTCATCCCTGCACCGCCGTATCACCGTCCCGGTCGCCGTTCTGGCAGCGGCCGGCATCGCACTCGCGGGCTGCTCCAGCAGCAGTGACCCCAACGACCCGAACGCCGGCGGCGGCAGCTCGGCCGGCACGGTCGGCACCGCCGACGGCGTCGTCAACGTCTACGGCACCATCAACGGCGACGAGGCCACCCTTCTCGAGCAGTCCTGGGCGGACTGGGAGAAGGAGAGTGGCATCGAGATCAAGTACACGGGCGACAAGGAGTTCGAGAAGCAGATCGGCATCAAGGTCCAGGGTGGCGACACCCCCGACCTCGCGATCTTCCCGCAGCCGGGTCTGCTCGCCGACACCGTCGCCTCCGGCAAGGTGCAGGAGCTCCCCGAGGGCGCCCTCGCCAACGTCAAGCAGAACTGGTCCGAGGACTGGCAGAAGTACGGCCAGGTCGACGGCACCCAGTACGGCGCGCCGCTGATGGCGTCCGTCAAGGGCTACATCTGGTACTCCCCGGCCAAGTTCAAGGAGTGGGGCGTCTCCGTTCCCACGACGTGGGACGAGATGGAGGCGCTCGGCAAGACGATCGCCGAGAAGACCGGCGGACCGTCCTGGTGCGCGGGCTTCAACTCCGGTGAGGCCTCCGGCTGGCCCGGAACCGACTGGATCGAGGACGCCGTCCTCCGCGAGGCCGGCCCCGACGTCTACGACTCCTGGGTCGCGGGCGACACCCCCTTCACCGACCCGGCCATCAAGTCCGCGTTCGACTCCGTCGGATCGATCCTCCTCGACCCGACCCTCGTCAACGCCGGCTACGGCGACGTGAAGTCGATCAACTCCACCGCCTTCGGCGACGTCGCCCAGAACATGGCGAACGGCACCTGCGCGCTGACCCACCAGGCCTCGTTCTTCGAGGGCTTCCTGACCTCGGCCGGCGCCAACGTGGCCGAGGACGGCGACGTGTGGGCCTTCCTCACCCCGCCGGTCAAGGCCGACGACGCCCAGGCCGTCACCGGTGGTGGCGAGATGGTCGCCGCGTTCTCGAACGACGAGGACACCGCGAAGGTCCAGGAGTACCTGGCCAGCGCCGACTGGGCCAACAGCCGCGTCTCCCTCGGCGGCGTCATCTCCGCGAACACCGGTCTCGACCCGGCCAACGCGGGCAGCGACGTCCTGAAGGACTCCATCGCGATCCTCCAGAACCCGGACACCACGTTCCGCTTCGACGCGTCCGACCTCATGCCGAAGGCAGTGGGCTCGGACAGCTTCTTCAAGGGCATGGTCGACTGGATCGACGGCACGAGCACCGACCAGGCGCTCGAGGAGATCCAGGCCGGCTACACCTCCTAGCAGCGGAGCAGAGCCGCCGCTCCCGAGTGGCGGCTCAGCTGTGACGGCCCGGCCCCCGGATCCACGGATCCCGTGGCCGGGCCCCTCCTGAGTCCAGAGTCGCACTCGAAAGGGCGTCCATGTCCCCCATCACCATCTCGGGGTTCTTCCAATGGCTGGCGGGAATCCCGCCGCTCGCGCAGATCCCGCTCATCCTCCTGGCCTTCGCGGCCGTGGTGGCGCTCATCCTCTTCTTCGTCGAGATCGCGCCCCGCCGCGGCACCGGCTACACGGTCCTCCGGCTCGCGGTCACGGTCGTCCTGCCGGTCGTCCTCCTGCTGGTCTTCGGCCTCTACAACTCCGTCCTCTGGGTCGCGGTGGTGGCTGCCGTCATCGGCGGCGCGCTGTTCCTGCTCGACTTCCGGTCCCGCAAAGGCGCGGGCTACGGACTCCAGCTCATCGCGTTCATGGCACCGGCCGCCTTCTTCATCCTCATCGGCCTGATCTACCCGACGATCACGACGGCCATCAACGCGTTCATGAAGAACGACGGCTCCGGATTCGCCGGCATCGACAACTTCGTCTGGGTCTTCACCAGCCCCGACGGCATCACCGCCTTCCTCAACACGGTGGTCTGGGTGCTCCTGGCCCCGATCACGGCGACCGCGATCGGTCTCGCCTACGCGGTCTTCATCGACAAGAGCCGCGGCGAGAAGTTCTTCAAGCTGCTGGTCTTCATGCCGATGGCGATCTCGTTCGTCGGCGCGTCGATCATCTTCAAGTTCTTCTACGACGTGCGCCAGGGCGAGCAGATCGGCCTCCTCAACGGCATCCTCACCGCCTTCGGCGCCCCGCCGGTCGACTGGCTGGGACTCGAGCCGTGGAACACGCTGTTCCTCGTCGTCGTCCTCATCTGGACCCAGGCCGGATTCGCCATGACGGTGCTCTCCGCCGCCATCAAGGGCGTCCCCTCCGAGCAGCTCGAAGCGGCCTCGCTCGACGGAACGAGCGCGTGGCAGTCCTTCTGGAACGTCACCGTCCCCGGCATCCGCTCCTCGATCGTGGTCGTCCTCACGACGATCTCGATCGCGTCGCTGAAGGTCTTCGACATCGTCTCGGCGATGACCGGCGGCCGCTCCGACACCACGGTCCTCGCGTTCGAGATGGTCCGCCAGTTCCAGCTCGGCGCCCGCAGCGGCTACAGCGCGGCCCTCGCGGTCATCCTGTTCCTGCTCGTGCTCCCGATCGTCGTCTACAACGCCCGCCAGCTCGCCAAGCAGAGGGAGATCCGATGAGCGTCACGCCCACTCCGATCCAGGTTCCGGTCGACCGCAGCACCGAGCGCGCGCTCGCCCGCGGCGAGTCCAGGATCGAGGCGGCCAGCGGCAAGGTGAAGAAGGCGACGACGTCGCGCGGCGCCACCCTCGCCGCGCTGATCATCGCCGTCATCTGGACCGTCCCCACCCTCGGTCTGTTCATCTCGTCGTTCCGCCCCGCGAACGACATCAAGACGACCGGCTGGTGGACGATCTTCGCCAACCCCGGCTTCACCCTCGACAACTACGCGAACGCGCTCAACTCCGGCGACAGCCTGACCCTGGGCAAGGCGTTCGTGAACTCGCTGGTCATCACGCTGCCGGCGGCGCTGATCCCGATCACGATCGCCAGCCTCGCCGCCTACGCGTTCGCCTGGATCGACTTCAAGGGCCGCAACACGCTCTTCGTCCTCGTGTTCTCGCTCCAGATCGTTCCCATCCAGATGGCGCTCGTGCCGTTGCTGCAGCTGTTCTCAGACGGCCTGCGCATCGGAGGGCTCTACATCCTCCCCGGCCTCGGGGTGAACGGGTTGGACGGCTCCTACGCGAAGGTGTGGATCGCGCACACGATCTTCGCGCTCCCGCTCGCGATCTTCATGCTCCACAACTTCATCTCCGAGATCCCCGGCGAGG
>NZ_PSVX01000078.1:0-14699 GCF_002932695.1 Rathayibacter sp. AY1D2
CCCTCGCCGCTCTTGATGCCGACGTCGCCGGAGCCGAGGACCGCGAAGGCGTCCTCGTCCGTCACGTCGTCGCCCGCGTAGAGGACGGCGGTCGCGCCGGTGTAGCGGCGGAGGTGCTGCACGGCCTCGCCCTTGGTGGTCGAGCGGACCGAGAACTCCAGGACGTTCTTCCCCTCGCGGACGGTGACCCCCTGCACCTCGGCGCGCGCCTCGGAGAGGGCGACGACGTGGGCGACGCGGCTGTGGCGCTCGGTCGCGAGGCGGGTGTGCAGGGCGAAGCCGGCCGGCTTGTCCTCGATCCAGACGTTGTCGATCCCGCGGGCGATGCCCTTCAGGACGTCCTCGAGCACTCCCACCTTCTCGAGCTCGTCGTCGTCGAGCCGGACCGCGTCCTCCTCGGGGTCGAGGCGGATCTCGATGCCGTGGGAGCCGACCAGCAGCGCCTCGTCCGGCAGCTGCGAGACCTCCTCCAGGCTCCCGAGCGCCCGGCCGGAGACCAGCGCGCCCCGGGTGCCGGGGAGGG
Organism: Rathayibacter sp. AY1D2; assembly: GCF_002932695.1. Classification (NCBI taxonomy): domain Bacteria; kingdom Bacillati; phylum Actinomycetota; class Actinomycetes; order Micrococcales; family Microbacteriaceae; genus Rathayibacter; species Rathayibacter sp. AY1D2. The sequence continues at coordinate 524 of NZ_PSVX01000078.1, forward strand.
CGAGGAGCCGCAGCACGGCCTCGCGCGCCTCGGGGAGCGCCCGCGCGCGGGCGGGGTCGTCGACCTCGGGCGCGAGTGTGCCGTCGAAGTCGAGGGCCACCAGGAGCCGGTCGGCCGCGGCGATCTCCCGCAGCGCCGCCGCGAGCCGCTCGGGCACTCCCTCGCTCATCGCGCGCCGCCGTCGAGCTCGCGGTCGTCGGCGGCCTCCCGCTCGAGCTCGGCCGCCTGTCCGTGCGCCGAGTCGTCGCGGTGCTCGGCCTCCTGGCCGTGCGGCGCCTCCTGCCCGCGGGCGGCGGGCCGCACGTCGAGCTGCTGGCCGGCCGCGTGCTCCGCGAGAGCGGAGAGGAACGACTCGGACCAGCGCGCCACGTCGTTCTCGAGCACGCGGCGACGGAGCGCGCGCATGCGCCGGGTGCGCTCGACGCGCGGCATCCGCGCCGAGGCCTCCATCGCGTCCTTCAGCCCCGAGATGTCGTGCGGGTTCACCTGCACGGCCTGCTTGAGCTCGTCGGCCGCTCCGGCGAACTCGCTCAGCACGAGCACGCCGTCGTTGTCGAAGCGGGACGCGACGTACTCCTTCGCGACGAGGTTCATCCCGTCGCGCAGCGCCGTCACGAGCATGACGTCGGCGGCGAGATAGAGCGCCACCATCTCCTCGCGCGGGTAGCCGTGGTGGAGGTAGCTGATCGCCGGGTGCCCGAGCGTGCTGTAGTCGCCGTTGATCCGGCCGACCTGCAGCTCGATGTCGTCGCGCAGCTGCCGGTAGGTGTCTACGCGCTCGCGGCTCGGGCTCGCGACCTGGACCAGCACCGCGTCCTCGGAGGTGAGGCGGCCGTCCGCCAGGAGCTCGCCGAAGGCCTTCAGGCGGTGGCCGATCCCCTTGGTGTAGTCGAGCCGGTCGACGCCGAGCATGATCGTCGCGGGGTTGCCCAGCTCGGCGCGGATCTCGGCGGCGCGGGCCTGGATCTCGGGGGTGCGCGCCATCGCCTCGAACGACGCGGAGTCGATCGAGATCGGGAAGTGCCGGGCGACGACCGGGCGCACGCTCGCCCCGCGCCGCGAGCGGTTGACGCGGCGGGTGCCGCCGACGGCCTCCTCCTCGACCGGGACCTCGACGACCGTGCTGCGGGTGTCGTAGCCCAGCAGGCGCCGGACCGCGCGGAGGAAGCTGCCCGCGTCTCCCTGGCGCTGGAAGCCGATCACGTCGGCGCCGAGCAGGCCCTCGACGATCTGCCGGCGCCACGGGAGCTGCGCGAAGATCCCGTAGGGCGGGAACGGGATGTGGTTGAAGAAGCCGATCGTGACGTCGGGCCGGAGCTCCCGCAGCATCTTGGGCACGAGCTGGAGCTGGTAGTCCTGGACCCAGACCACGCCGTCGTCCGCCGCCACGGCCGCGGCCGCCCCCTCGAAGCGGTAGTTGACCCGCACGTAGGCGTCCCACCCGTCGCGGTGGTAGGGCGGGGGCGCGATCACGTCGTGGTAGAGCGGCCAGAGCGTGTCGTTCGAGAAGCCCTCGTAGTAGTCCTCGAGCTCCTGCGCGCTGAGGGCGACGGGGACGATCTGCACGCCGTTGTCGACGAACGGGGCGACCTCCTCGTCGGCCACGCCGGGCCAGCCGACCCAGGCGCCCTCGTTCGCGCGCATCACGGGCTCGAGCGCGGTGACCAGCCCGCCGGGCGAGGTCTTCCAGGAGGCGGTGCCGTCCTCGGCCACGACGCGGTCCACGGGGAGGCGGTTCGAGACGACCACGAACGCGTTGCGCTCGGTCCCTCCCGAGGTCCCGGCGTCGGTCCTGTCAGCGGCGGAGGAGGCGGAGGCGGAGTGCGGAGGAATGGTGGTCCCTTTTCGTCGGTCGAGCCGTCGTCGTGCCCGTCGAGGCTATCAGCCGGCCCCGCACGGGGGACGGGGGGGGTCAGCCCTGCACGAGGGCGAGCGCGAGCGTCGCTCCGCCCACCGTCGGGACGACCGCGACGAGTCCGAGGAGCGCGTACTGGCGCCACGAGACGTGCACGCCCAGCGCGGTCAGCCTCTGGTGCCAGAGCAGGGTGGCGAGCGAGGCCCACGGGGTGATCAGCGGTCCGGCGTTCACGCCGATCAGCAGGGCGACCAGGCGGAGCGGATCCGCCGCGACGGGCTCGAGGGCGAGGTAGGCGGGCAGGTTGTCGACCAGGTTGGAGGCGACCGCGCCGGAGCCGGCGAGGCGCAGCAGGTCGAGCGTCCCGCTCCCCTCCCCCGCGACCACGGCGAGCGCCGCGCCCAGCCCGAGCTGGTGCGCCGCCTCCATCGCCACGAAGAGGCCCGCCGCGAAGACGACGAGCTGCCACGGCAGGAGGGCGGGCGTGAGCGCCGCGGGACGGCGCACCGCGAAGAGGACGATCAGCGCGACCGCGGCGACCGTCGCCGGGATCCACACCTCGAGGCCCGAGACGAGCGCCGGCAGGAGCAGCGCCACGACGATCCCCGCGCCGACCAGCAGCACCCGGTCCTCCACCGGCGTCCGCTCCCCCGGGGTGTAGCGCCCGGCCAGCTCGCGCCGGTAGCGGATCGCGAGGATCAGCACGGGCACGACGGCCGCGACGAGCGCGGGCACCGCGGTCAGCGCGGCGAAGGCGAAGGGGCCCTCGACCCCCAGGCGCCGCTGCGCGAGCAGGTTGGTGAGGTTCGAGACGGGGAGGAGGAGGGAGGCGCAGTTCGCCAGCCAGACCGTGGCCATCGCGAACGGCAGGGGCGGGACGCGCACGTGCGCCGCGAGCAGGACCACGACCGGGGTCAGGAGCACGGCGGTCGTGTCGAGCGAGAGGAACACCGTGCTGACGACGGCCATCGCCACCACCAGCAGCCAGAGCACCGCGGTCCGCCCGCGGCCCCACTCGGCGGAGCGCTCGGCGACCACGGTGAAGACGCCGGCCTCGGAGGCCAGCTCGGCGACCACGGTCACCGCGACCACGAAGCCGAGGATCGGCGCCGTCCGCTCGACCAGCTCGCCCAGCGCGTCCATCGGGAGGACCCCCGTGACGACGGCCACCGCCCCGACGACGAGCAGCACCGCCCCGATCACAGCCGTGCGCATGTCGTTCCCGTTCTCCTCGGCGTGCCCCGGCTCGAGGATTCGGGTCCCGGCGGCGGTCCACCGTAGCGGGACAACCCCTCGGTGCTGTCAAGCGTTCCTCTGAGAGCTTTCGCACCCGCTAGCGTCGGGGTGAACACGGGAGGCACACGCATGCGCAAGTTCATCCTCAACTCCAGCGTCATCAGCGCGATCGTCGGCGGCTGGTCGATCCTGCAGACCACGCGCAAGGGCCCGCGCGACTGGCGCCTGGCCCTCCAGTGGGTCAGCTGGGCCATCTCGGTCACCGTCGCCCTGGGCTCCGTGTCCTACGACTCGAAGGAGATCGTCAAGGAGGAGCGCGGCAGGAAGCGCGACCGCTAGGCCCTCCTGACGCGCCGCCTCCCCGCGGGGCGGCGTGTCAGCCGGTCTCCCGACCCGGTGGCGGCGACACTGTTCCCAGTCGCTGCCGGCACGGGAAACGGGGTTCGTCATGAGGTTTCGTCTGAGGCGTCGCAAGGCGGCCCCCGAGGTCGTCGAGGCGGCCCCCGTCCTCACGCAGGACGAGCTCTTCGCCGTCGTCCACGAGCGGCTCGCGGCCTTCGTCGGATCCGAGGGCGCCTGGGTCGTCACGCGCCGCAGCCACGACGACCGCGACCCGATCTTCCACGGGATGCTCGCGCGCTCCCTCGCCCACGAGCTCTCCGCCGCCATCCAGGAGGAGCAGCTCCGCGCCGGCGCCGAGCGGACGTCGTCCCCGGTCACCGAGGCGATCCCCGTGATGCGCGCCTCCACTCCCCCGGTGGAGCCGGCCGCCCTCACCTGGGAGCCGAAGCCGATCGCCGTCTGGGCGGAGCCGGCCCCCGCCGACGTCGCCGTCGACACCCCCGTCGCGACCCGCTCCTGACCCGAGCGGTCGGCCGGCGGGCTTGCCCTCCGGCCGACCCGACGAGCGACGTCGCCCTTCCCGCTGATCGAGGAGGCGGCGCGGCCGCCGTCTCGAGATCCCCCGCGGCCGCCCCTCCCCCGGCCGCCCGTCAGAGCGTCGGCCAGCTCCCGGGTCCCTCGCTGCCCGCCGGGTACTCGTCGAGCGGCACCCGGTCCGCGTGCCAGGCGTCGATCGCGGGCTGCACGATGCGCCAGCACTCCTCGGCGGCGTCCCCGCGGACCGAGAGCGACGGGTCGTCGTCGAGGATCCCCGAGATGACCTCGCCGTACGCCAGCAGCTCGCCCGCGCCGAAGGTCGCCTCCAGCGAGGCGCGCTCGAGCGTGTACGGGTCGCCGGGGCCGTTGATGTTCAGCTCGAGCGACATCTGGTCGGGCGCGAGGAACAGCCGCAGCACGGACGGCGCCTCGGTGCCGACGAAGCCGCGGGGCAGGTGCGGCACCGGCTTGAAGCGGATGACCACTTCGCGCCGCCGCTCCCCGAGCGCCTTGCCGGAGCGGAGGGTGAACGGCACGCCTGCCCAGCGCCAGGTGTCGATCTCGACGACCAGCTCGGCCAGCGTCTCGGTCCGGCGAGCGGGGTCCACGCCCTTCTCGTCCGCGTAGGCGGGCAGCTCGCGCCCGTCGATCGTCCCCGCCGTGTAGCGGGCGCGGCGCGAGCTCGCGGCGGGGTCGTCGCCGTGCAGGCGGGTGGCGCGCAGGACGATCGACTTCGCGTCCCGGAGGTCGGCCGCGTCGAGCGAGGACGGCGGCTCCATCGCGATCACCGCGAGGACCTGCAGCAGGTGGCTCTGGATCATGTCGGTCAGCGCGGCTGCGCCTTCGTAGTAGCTGGCCCGCCCCTCGAGGGCCAGCTGCTCGTCGTAGACGATCTCGACGCTCTCGATGTGCTCGGCCGACCACAGCGGCTCGAGGATCCGGTTCGCGAAGCGCAGGCCGAGCACGTTCATCACGGTCGCGCGGCCGAGGAAGTGGTCGACGCGGTGGATGCGGTCCTCGGGGACCAGCGCGGCGAGGCGCTGGTTGAGGGCGTGCGCGCTCGCCTCGTCGGTCCCGAACGGCTTCTCCAGCGCCAGCACGGTGCCCTCCGGCAGGTCGTGGGCGGCGAGCGCCTCGCAGGCCTTCGCCGCGATCGCCGGCGGGAGGGCGAAGTAGACCGCCACTGGACCGGCGCAGCTCGCGAGCAGTGCGGCGAGCGCCTCCGGATCGGTGACGTCGACCTGCTGGTAGCGCGTGCCGGAGGTGAGCGCGTCCACGCCCTCGCCCTGCGCCTCGACGGTGGCGAAGGAGGCGGTCAGCACCTCGTGCCAGTGCTCCTGGATCCAGTCCTCGCGTCCCGCGCCGACGAGGTGGACCCGCCGGTCGGTCTCGCGGGTCAGCAGCTGGCCGACGGCGGGGAGGAGGAGCCGCGAGGACAGGTCCCCCGTCGCTCCGAGGATGAGCAGGGTCGAGACGGTCTGTGCCATGCGGCTCACCCTACGGCGGCGCTGAAGAGCCCCGCTCCGCCTTGACTGGGAGGCCACAGCCGCACCTGAGAGGATCGCCGCATGGTCTCCCCGATCGAGGACTACGCCGTCCTCTCCGACTGCCGCACGGCCGCTCTCGTCTCCCGCGACGGGGGGATCGACTGGCTGTGCCTGCCGCGCTTCGACTCCGCCTCCGTCTTCGGCGCCCTGCTCGGCGGCGACGACCAGGGGCGCTGGTCGCTCCGGCCGGTGGACGGGGAGGCGACGAGCGAGCGCCACTACCTCGGCGACACGCTCGCGCTGGTCACCCGGTGGACGACTCCCACCGGCGTCGTCGAGGTGGTCGACGTGATGCCGCTGCGCGACGAGCGCGCCGAGCTGGTGCGCCGGGTGCGCGGAGTGTCGGGGACCGTCCGGATGCGGCAGGAGCTGCGCATCCGCTTCGACTACGCCCGCACCATGCCGTGGGTGCGGCAGGAGGGGACGGACGAGGATCCGCTGCTCGTCGCCGTCGCCGGGCCCGACGCGGTCGTGGTGCGCGGAGTGCGGTTGAAGGCCGTCGACCACGCCCACGCGGCGGAGTTCGACGTCGACGCGGACGCGGTCGTCGACCTCTCGATGGCGTGGTTCCCCTCGCACCAGCGGGCGCCCAAGCGCCTCGACGTCGACCGCGCGCTGGAGCGCACGCTGTCCTGGTGGTCCGAGTGGGCGTCGGCGATCGACTACGACGGCCCGCACCGCGACGCCGTCGTCCGCTCGCTGCTGACCCTCCGCGCCCTCACCGACGACGAGACCGGCGGCATCGTCGCGGCGGCGACCACCTCGCTCCCGGAGCAGTTCGGCGGCGCCCGCAACTGGGACTACCGCTACGTCTGGCTCCGCGACGCCTCGCTCACCCTGCAGGCCCTGCTCGCGCACGGGTTCGAGCAGGAGGCGCAGAAGTGGCGGGCCTGGCTGCTCCGCGCGGTCGCGGGCGCGCCGGAGGACGTGCAGATCATGTACGGCCTCGCCGGCGAGCGCGACCTGCCCGAGCGGGAGATGCCGAGCCTGCCCGGCTACGACGGCGCCTCCCCCGTGCGGATCGGGAACGCCGCCGTCGACCAGTACCAGGCGGACGTGATCGGCGAGGTGATGGTCGCTCTGCACGAGGCCCGCGTGGCCGGAGTGGACGAGACGGAGTTCTCCTGGCCGCTCCAGCGCGCGCTCCTGGGCTTCGTCGAGACCAACTGGCAGCGGCCGGACAACGGCATCTGGGAGATCCGGGGCGAGCCGCGGCACTTCACGCACTCGCGGGTCATGATCTGGGCCGCGCTCGATCGGGGCGTCCGCGCCGTGCGCGAGAACGGCCTGCCCGGTCCGGTCGAGACCTGGGAGCGCCTCCGCGACGAGGTGCGCGCCGAGATCGAGGCCCAGGGCTTCGACGCCGAGCGCGGCCCAGATCATGACCCGCGAGTGCGTGAAGTGCCGCGGCTCGCCCCGGATCTCCCAGATGCCGTTGTCCGGCCGCTGCCAGTTGGTCTCGACGAAGCCCAGGAGCGCGCGCTGGAGCGGCCAGGAGAACTCCGTCTCGTCCACTCCGGCCACGCGGGCCTCGTGCAGAGCGACCATCACCTCGCCGATCACGTCCGCCTGGTACTGGTCGACGGCGGCGTTCCCGATCCGCACGGGGGAGGCGCCGTCGTAGCCGGGCAGGCTCGGCATCTCCCGCTCGGGCAGGTCGCGCTCGCCGGCGAGGCCGTACATGATCTGCACGTCCTCCGGCGCGCCCGCGACCGCGCGGAGCAGCCAGGCCCGCCACTTCTGCGCCTCCTGCTCGAACCCGTGCGCGAGCAGGGCCTGCAGGGTGAGCGAGGCGTCGCGGAGCCAGACGTAGCGGTAGTCCCAGTTGCGGGCGCCGCCGAACTGCTCCGGGAGCGAGGTGGTCGCCGCCGCGACGATGCCGCCGGTCTCGTCGTCGGTGAGGGCGCGGAGGGTCAGCAGCGAGCGGACGACGGCGTCGCGGTGCGGGCCGTCGTAGTCGATCGCCGACGCCCACTCGGACCACCAGGACAGCGTGCGCTCCAGCGCGCGGTCGACGTCGAGGCGCTTGGGCGCCCGCTGGTGCGAGGGGAACCACGCCATCGAGAGGTCGACGACCGCGTCCGCGTCGACGTCGAACTCCGCCGCGTGGGCGTGGTCGACGGCCTTCAACCGCACTCCGCGCACCACGACCGCGTCGGGCCCGGCGACGGCGACGAGCAGCGGATCCTCGTCCGTCCCCTCCTGCCGCACCCACGGCATGGTGCGGGCGTAGTCGAAGCGGATGCGCAGCTCCTGCCGCATCCGGACGGTCCCCGACACTCCGCGCACCCGGCGCACCAGCTCGGCGCGCTCGTCGCGCAGCGGCATCACGTCGACCACCTCGACGACGCCGGTGGGAGTCGTCCACCGGGTGACCAGCGCGAGCGTGTCGCCGAGGTAGTGGCGCTCGCTCGTCGCCTCCCCGTCCACCGGCCGGAGCGACCAGCGCCCCTGGTCGTCGCCGCCGAGCAGGGCGCCGAAGACGGAGGCGGAGTCGAAGCGCGGCAGGCACAGCCAGTCGATCCCCCCGTCGCGGGAGACGAGAGCGGCCGTGCGGCAGTCGGAGAGGACGGCGTAGTCCTCGATCGGGGAGACCATGCGGCGATCCTCTCAGGTGCGGCTGTGGCCTCCCAGTCAAGGCGGAGCGGGGCTCTTCAGCGCCGCCGTAGGGTGAGCCGCATGGCACAGACCGTCTCGACCCTGCTCATCCTCGGAGCGACGGGGGACCTGTCCTCGCGGCTCCTCCTCCCCGCCGTCGGCCAGCTGCTGACCCGCGAGACCGACCGGCGGGTCCACCTCGTCGGCGCGGGACGCGAGGACTGGATCCAGGAGCACTGGCACGAGGTGCTGACCGCCTCCTTCGCCACCGTCGAGGCGCAGGGCGAGGGCGTGGACGCGCTCACCTCCGGCACGCGCTACCAGCAGGTCGACGTCACCGATCCGGAGGCGCTCGCCGCACTGCTCGCGAGCTGCGCCGGTCCAGTGGCGGTCTACTTCGCCCTCCCGCCGGCGATCGCGGCGAAGGCCTGCGAGGCGCTCGCCGCCCACGACCTGCCGGAGGGCACCGTGCTGGCGCTGGAGAAGCCGTTCGGGACCGACGAGGCGAGCGCGCACGCCCTCAACCAGCGCCTCGCCGCGCTGGTCCCCGAGGACCGCATCCACCGCGTCGACCACTTCCTCGGCCGCGCGACCGTGATGAACGTGCTCGGCCTGCGCTTCGCGAACCGGATCCTCGAGCCGCTGTGGTCGGCCGAGCACATCGAGAGCGTCGAGATCGTCTACGACGAGCAGCTGGCCCTCGAGGGGCGGGCGAGCTACTACGACGGCGCGGGCGCGCTGACCGACATGATCCAGAGCCACCTGCTGCAGGTCCTCGCGGTGATCGCGATGGAGCCGCCGTCCTCGCTCGACGCGGCCGACCTCCGGGACGCGAAGTCGATCGTCCTGCGCGCCACCCGCCTGCACGGCGACGACCCCGCCGCGAGCTCGCGCCGCGCCCGCTACACGGCGGGGACGATCGACGGGCGCGAGCTGCCCGCCTACGCGGACGAGAAGGGCGTGGACCCCGCTCGCCGGACCGAGACGCTGGCCGAGCTGGTCGTCGAGATCGACACCTGGCGCTGGGCAGGCGTGCCGTTCACCCTCCGCTCCGGCAAGGCGCTCGGGGAGCGGCGGCGCGAAGTGGTCATCCGCTTCAAGCCGGTGCCGCACCTGCCCCGCGGCTTCGTCGGCACCGAGGCGCCGTCCGTGCTGCGGCTGTTCCTCGCGCCCGACCAGATGTCGCTCGAGCTGAACATCAACGGCCCCGGCGACCCGTACACGCTCGAGCGCGCCTCGCTGGAGGCGACCTTCGGCGCGGGCGAGCTGCTGGCGTACGGCGAGGTCATCTCGGGGATCCTCGACGACGACCCGTCGCTCTCGGTCCGCGGGGACGCCGCCGAGGAGTGCTGGCGCATCGTGCAGCCCGCGATCGACGCCTGGCACGCGGACCGGGTGCCGCTCGACGAGTACCCGGCGGGCAGCGAGGGACCCGGGAGCTGGCCGACGCTCTGACGGGCGGCCGGGGGAGGGGCGGCCGCGGGGGATCTCGAGACGGCGGCCGCGCCGCCTCCTCGATCAGCGGGAAGGGCGACGTCGCTCGTCGGGTCGGCCGGAGGGCAAGCCCGCCGGCCGACCGCTCGGGTCAGGAGCGGGTCGCGACGGGGGTGTCGACGGCGACGTCGGCGGGGGCCGGCTCCGCCCAGACGGCGATCGGCTTCGGCTCCCAGGTGAGGGCGGCCGGCTCCACCGGGGGAGTGGAGGCGCGCATCACGGGGATCGCCTCGGTGACCGGGGACGACGTCCGCTCGGCGCCGGCGCGGAGCTGCTCCTCCTGGATGGCGGCGGAGAGCTCGTGGGCGAGGGAGCGCGCGAGCATCCCGTGGAAGATCGGGTCGCGGTCGTCGTGGCTGCGGCGCGTGACGACCCAGGCGCCCTCGGATCCGACGAAGGCCGCGAGCCGCTCGTGGACGACGGCGAAGAGCTCGTCCTGCGTGAGGACGGGGGCCGCCTCGACGACCTCGGGGGCCGCCTTGCGACGCCTCAGACGAAACCTCATGACGAACCCCGTTTCCCGTGCCGGCAGCGACTGGGAACAGTGTCGCCGCCACCGGGTCGGGAGACCGGCTGACACGCCGCCCCGCGGGGAGGCGGCGCGTCAGGAGGGCCTAGCGGTCGCGCTTCCTGCCGCGCTCCTCCTTGACGATCTCCTTCGAGTCGTAGGACACGGAGCCCAGGGCGACGGTGACCGAGATGGCCCAGCTGACCCACTGGAGGGCCAGGCGCCAGTCGCGCGGGCCCTTGCGCGTGGTCTGCAGGATCGACCAGCCGCCGACGATCGCGCTGATGACGCTGGAGTTGAGGATGAACTTGCGCATGCGTGTGCCTCCCGTGTTCACCCCGACGCTAGCGGGTGCGAAAGCTCTCAGAGGAACGCTTGACAGCACCGAGGGGTTGTCCCGCTACGGTGGACCGCCGCCGGGACCCGAATCCTCGAGCCGGGGCACGCCGAGGAGAACGGGAACGACATGCGCACGGCTGTGATCGGGGCGGTGCTGCTCGTCGTCGGGGCGGTGGCCGTCGTCACGGGGGTCCTCCCGATGGACGCGCTGGGCGAGCTGGTCGAGCGGACGGCGCCGATCCTCGGCTTCGTGGTCGCGGTGACCGTGGTCGCCGAGCTGGCCTCCGAGGCCGGCGTCTTCACCGTGGTCGCCGAGCGCTCCGCCGAGTGGGGCCGCGGGCGGACCGCGGTGCTCTGGCTGCTGGTGGTGGCGATGGCCGTCGTCAGCACGGTGTTCCTCTCGCTCGACACGACCGCCGTGCTCCTGACCCCGGTCGTGGTCCTGCTCGCGGCGCACGTGCGCGTCCCGCCCCTGCCGTTCGCGATGGCCACGGTCTGGCTGGCGAACTGCGCCTCCCTCCTCCTCCCCGTCTCGAACCTCACCAACCTGCTCGCGCAGCGGCGCCTGGGGGTCGAGGGCCCCTTCGCCTTCGCCGCGCTGACCGCGGTGCCCGCGCTCGTCGCGGCCGTCGTGCCCGTGCTGATCCTCGCGATCCGCTACCGGCGCGAGCTGGCCGGGCGCTACACCCCGGGGGAGCGGACGCCGGTGGAGGACCGGGTGCTGCTGGTCGGCGCGGGGATCGTCGTGGCGCTGCTCCTGCCGGCGCTCGTCTCGGGCCTCGAGGTGTGGATCCCGGCGACGGTCGCCGCGGTCGCGCTGATCGTCCTCTTCGCGGTGCGCCGTCCCGCGGCGCTCACGCCCGCCCTCCTGCCGTGGCAGCTCGTCGTCTTCGCGGCGGGCCTCTTCGTGGCGATGGAGGCGGCGCACCAGCTCGGGCTGGGCGCGGCGCTCGCCGTGGTCGCGGGGGAGGGGAGCGGGACGCTCGACCTGCTGCGCCTCGCCGGCTCCGGCGCGGTCGCCTCCAACCTGGTCGACAACCTGCCCGCCTACCTCGCCCTCGAGCCCGTCGCGGCGGATCCGCTCCGCCTGGTCGCCCTGCTGATCGGCGTGAACGCCGGACCGCTGATCACCCCGTGGGCCTCGCTCGCCACCCTGCTCTGGCACCAGAGGCTGACCGCGCTGGGCGTGCACGTCTCGTGGCGCCAGTACGCGCTCCTCGGACTCGTCGCGGTCGTCCCGACGGTGGGCGGAGCGACGCTCGCGCTCGCCCTCGTGCAGGGCTGACCCCCCCCGTCCCCCGTGCGGGGCCGGCTGATAGCCTCGACGGGCACGACGACGGCTCGACCGACGAAAAGGGACCACCATTCCTCCGCACTCCGCCTCCGCCTCCTCCGCCGCTGACAGGACCGACGCCGGGACCTCGGGAGGGACCGAGCGCAACGCGTTCGTGGTCGTCTCGAACCGCCTCCCCGTGGACCGCGTCGTGGCCGAGGACGGCACCGCCTCCTGGAAGACCTCGCCCGGCGGGCTGGTCACCGCGCTCGAGCCCGTGATGCGCGCGAACGAGGGCGCCTGGGTCGGCTGGCCCGGCGTGGCCGACGAGGAGGTCGCCCCGTTCGTCGACAACGGCGTGCAGATCGTCCCCGTCGCCCTCAGCGCGCAGGAGCTCGAGGACTACTACGAGGGCTTCTCGAACGACACGCTCTGGCCGCTCTACCACGACGTGATCGCGCCCCCGACCTACCACCGCGACTGGTGGGACGCCTACGTGCGGGTCAACCAGCGCTTCGCCGGGGCGGCCGCGGCCGTGACGGAGGAGGACGGCGTGGTCTGGGTCCAGGACTACCAGCTCCAGCTCGTGCCCAAGATGCTGCGGGAGCTCCGGCCCGACGTCACGATCGGCTTCTTCAACCACATCCCGTTCCCGCCCTACGGGATCTTCGCGCAGCTCCCGTGGCGCCGGCAGATCGTCGAGGGCCTGCTCGGCGCCGACGTGATCGGCTTCCAGCGCCAGGGAGACGCGGGCAGCTTCCTCCGCGCGGTCCGGCGCCTGCTGGGCTACGACACCCGCAGCACGGTCGTCGAGGTCCCGGTCGAGGAGGAGGCCGTCGGCGGCACCCGCCGCGTCAACCGCTCGCGGCGCGGGGCGAGCGTGCGCCCGGTCGTCGCCCGGCACTTCCCGATCTCGATCGACTCCGCGTCGTTCGAGGCGATGGCGCGCACCCCCGAGATCCAGGCCCGCGCCGCCGAGATCCGCGCCGAGCTGGGCAACCCCGCGACGATCATGCTCGGCGTCGACCGGCTCGACTACACCAAGGGGATCGGCCACCGCCTGAAGGCCTTCGGCGAGCTCCTGGCGGACGGCCGCCTCACCTCCGAGGACGCGGTGCTGGTCCAGGTCGCGAGCCCGAGCCGCGAGCGCGTAGACACCTACCGGCAGCTGCGCGACGACATCGAGCTGCAGGTCGGCCGGATCAACGGCGACTACAGCACGCTCGGGCACCCGGCGATCAGCTACCTCCACCACGGCTACCCGCGCGAGGAGATGGTGGCGCTCTATCTCGCCGCCGACGTCATGCTCGTGACGGCGCTGCGCGACGGGATGAACCTCGTCGCGAAGGAGTACGTCGCGTCCCGCTTCGACAACGACGGCGTGCTCGTGCTGAGCGAGTTCGCCGGAGCGGCCGACGAGCTCAAGCAGGCCGTGCAGGTGAACCCGCACGACATCTCGGGGCTGAAGGACGCGATGGAGGCCTCGGCGCGGATGCCGCGCGTCGAGCGCACCCGGCGCATGCGCGCGCTCCGTCGCCGCGTGCTCGAGAACGACGTGGCGCGCTGGTCCGAGTCGTTCCTCTCCGCTCTCGCGGAGCACGCGGCCGGCCAGCAGCTCGACGTGCGGCCCGCCGCCCGCGGGCAGGAGGCGCCGCACGGCCAGGAGGCCGAGCACCGCGACGACTCGGCGCACGGACAGGCGGCCGAGCTCGAGCGGGAGGCCGCCGACGACCGCGAGCTCGACGGCGGCGCGCGATGAGCGAGGGAGTGCCCGAGCGGCTCGCGGCGGCGCTGCGGGAGCTCGCCGCGGCCGACCGGCTCCTGGTGGCCCTCGACTTCGACGGCACACTCGCGCCCGAGGTCGACGACCCCGCCCGCGCGCGGGCGCTCCCCGAGGCGCGCGAGGCCGTGCTGCGGCTCCTCGCCCTCCCCGGCACCCGGGTCGCGCTGGTCTCCGGCCGGGCGCTCGGGAGCCTGGAGGAGGTCTCGCAGCTGCCGGACGAGGCGCTGCTGGTCGGCTCCCACGGCATCGAGATCCGCCTCGACCCCGAGGAGGACGCGGTCCGGCTCGACGACGACGAGCTCGAGAAGGTGGGAGTGCTCGAGGACGTCCTGAAGGGCATCGCCCGCGGGAACGACAACGTCTGGATCGAGGACAAGCCGGCCGGCTTCGCCCTGCACACCCGCCTCGCGACCGAGCGCCACAGCCGCGTCGCCCACGTCGTCGCCCTCTCCGAGGCGCGCGCCGAGGTGCAGGGGGTCACCGTCCGCGAGGGGAAGAACGTCCTGGAGTTCTCGGTCCGCTCGACCACCAAGGGCGAGGCCGTGCAGCACCTCCGCCGCTACACCGGCGCGACCGCCGTCCTCTACGCGGGCGACGACGTGACGGACGAGGACGCCTTCGCGGTCCTCGGCTCCGGCGACGTCGGCATCAAGAGCGGCGAGGG
>NZ_PSVX01000079.1:0-14181 GCF_002932695.1 Rathayibacter sp. AY1D2
GGGAGTTGCCGCTGCGGCCGCGCAGGTCCTCGACGGAGAAGCGGCGTCGCGCCTCCGGGTCGTAGAGCACGATGTTCGCGGCGGCCCCGACACGACCCAGAAGGGCTCCTAGTCCGTGCCAACGACACGCCTCAGCACCGAACCCACCGCCGTCCTCGTCCTCGAGGACGGACGACGATTCCGGGGACAGGCCTACGGCGCCCGAGGCCGCACCCTGGGCGAGATCGTCTTCGCCACCGGCATGACCGGGTACCAGGAGACGCTGACCGACCCGAGCTACGCCGGCCAGATCGTCGTGCAGACCGCGCCTCACATCGGCAACACCGGGACCAACGACGAGGACATGGAGTCGCGCCGCATCTGGGTCGCCGGCTACGTCGTCCGCGACCCCTCCCGCGTCGTCTCCAACTTCCGCGCGCAGCGCTCCCTCGGCGACGACCTGGAGACCGACGGCATCGTCGGGATCTCCGGCGTCGACACCCGGGCGATCACCCGCCACATCCGCTCGGCCGGCTCGATGCGCGCCGGCGTGTTCTCCGGCGAGGACCTCGCCCTCCCCGAGGAGGAGCAGCTCGCTCTTGTCCTCGGCGGCCGGCAGATGCAGGGGCTCAACCTGTCCTCCTCGGTCTCGACCGACGAGCAGTACACGGTGCCCGCCCGCGGCGAGCGCGTCGGCTCGGTCGCGGTCATCGACCTCGGGGTGAAGACCTCGACGGTCAACTACCTCGCGGAGCGCGGCTTCGACGTGCACGTGCTGCCCGAGTCCGTGACCGCCGAGCAGGTGCTCGCGCTCGACCCGTCCGCGCTCTTCTTCTCCAACGGCCCCGGCGACCCCGATGCCTCGGACCGCCACGTCGAGCTGCTGCGCACCACCCTGCGCGCCGACCTGCCGTTCTTCGGCATCTGCTTCGGCAACCAGCTGCTCGGGCGCGCTCTCGGCTTCGGCACCTACAAGCTCCCGTTCGGCCACCGCGGGATCAACCAGCCCGTGCTCGACAAGCTCACCGGCCGCGTGGAGATCACCTCGCAGAACCACGGGTTCGCCGTGGACGCGCCGATCGAGGGCGAGCTGGACTCGCCCGAGGGCTTCGGCCGCGTCGAGGTCAGCCACTACTCCCTCAACGACTCGGTCGTGGAGGGCCTGCGCTGCCTCGACATCCCCGCCTTCTCGGTGCAGTACCACCCGGAGGCGGCGGCCGGCCCGCACGACTCCAACCACCTCTTCGACCGCTTCCGCGAGATGGTCGTGCAGCGCACGGCCGGGCGCGGGGCCTCGGAGCCCACCGACATCCCCACGACCAGCAGCATCGGAGAGCAGAAGTAATGCCGCGCAGGGAAGACATCCAGAGCGTCCTGGTCATCGGCTCCGGCCCGATCGTCATCGGACAGGCCGTCGAGTTCGACTACTCCGGCACCCAGGCCTGCCGCGTGCTGCGTGCCGAGGGGGTGCGCGTGATCCTCGTCAACTCCAACCCGGCGACGATCATGACCGATCCCGACTTCGCCGACGCCACCTACGTGGAGCCGATCACGCCCAAGGCGATCGAGGCGATCATCGCCAAGGAGAAGCCGGACGCCATCCTGCCGACCCTCGGCGGGCAGACGGCCCTGAACGCGGCCATCCAGCTGCACGACCTCGGGATCCTCGAGAAGTACGGCGTCGAGCTCATCGGCGCGAGCTTCGAGGCGATCAACCGCGGCGAGGACCGCCAGATCTTCAAGCAGCTGGTGCTGGACGCGGGCGCCGACGTCGCGAAGTCCTACATCGCGCACACCGTCGACGAGGCGATCGAGTACGCCGAGGACCTGGGCTACCCCCTCGTCATCCGCCCGTCGTTCACCATGGGCGGCCTGGGCTCCGGCTTCGCCTACACCCGCGAGGAGCTGGTGCGGATGGTCGGCGACGGCCTGCACCAGAGCCCCACCACCGAGGTTCTCCTGGAGGAGTCGATCCTCGGCTGGAAGGAGTACGAGCTCGAGCTCATGCGCGACACGGCCGACAACACGGTCGTCGTCTGCTCGATCGAGAACGTCGACCCCGTCGGCGTGCACACGGGCGACTCGATCACCGTCGCACCGGCGCTGACCCTCACCGACCGCGAGTACCAGAAGCTGCGCGACATCGGCATCCGGATCATCCGCGACGTGGGCGTGGACACCGGCGGCTGCAACATCCAGTTCGCGATCGACCCGGCGGACGGCCGGATCATCGTGATCGAGATGAACCCGCGCGTCTCCCGCTCCTCCGCCCTCGCCTCCAAGGCGACCGGCTTCCCGATCGCCAAGATCGCCGCGAAGCTCGCCATCGGCTACCGCCTGGACGAGATCCCGAACGACATCACCAAGGTGACGCCGGCGAGCTTCGAGCCGACGCTGGACTACGTGGTCGTGAAGGTCCCGCGGTTCGCGTTCGAGAAGTTCCCGGCCGCCGACAAGACGCTGACCACGACCATGAAGTCGGTGGGCGAGGCGATGGCGATCGGCCGCAACTACGCGCAGGCGCTGCAGAAGGCGCTCCGCTCGCTCGAGAAGCGCGGCTCGTCGTTCCACTGGGGCGCGCAGGAGCGCTCGGTCGAGGAGCTCCTCGAGATCGCGAGGACCCCGACCGACGGCCGCATCGTCACCGTGCAGCAGGCGCTGCGCCTGGGAGCCACGGTCGAGCAGGCGTTCGAGTCCACGAAGATCGACCCCTGGTTCCTGGACCAGATCGTGCTGATCAACGAGATCGCCGACCTGGTGCGCGAGCACGACGGCCTCGACGCCGGACTCCTCCGCCTGGCGAAGGACCACGGCTTCTCGGACGCGCAGATCGCCGAGCTCCGCGGGCTCGACGAGGCGGAGGTCCGCCGCACCCGCTACGCGCTGGACGTGCGCCCGGTCTACAAGACCGTCGACACCTGCGCGGGCGAGTTCCCGGCGCTCACGCCGTACCACTACTCCTCGTACGACGAGGAGACGGAGGTCGTCGCCGCCGACCGCCGCAAGGTCGTCATCCTGGGCTCCGGCCCCAACCGCATCGGCCAGGGGGTCGAGTTCGACTACTCCTGCGTGCACGCCTCGTTCGCGCTCTCGGACGCGGGCTTCGAGACGATCATGATCAACTGCAACCCCGAGACGGTCTCGACCGACTACGACACCTCGGACCGCCTGTACTTCGAGCCGCTGACTCTCGAGGACGTGCTCGAGGTCATCCACGCGGAGTCGCAGTCCGGCGAGCTCGTCGGCGTCGTCGTGCAGCTGGGCGGCCAGACGGCGCTCGGGCTCGCCGCGGGCCTCGAGGCGGCCGGCGTGCCCATCCTCGGCACCACCCCAGCGAACATCGACCTCGCGGAGGAGCGCGGCGCGTTCTCGCGGATCCTCGACGAGGCGGGGCTTCTCGCTCCGCGCAACGGCACCGCGACCGACCTCGACGGCGCCCGTGAGGTCGCGGTGGAGATCGGCTACCCGGTCCTCGTCCGTCCGTCGTTCGTCCTCGGCGGGCGCGGCATGGAGATCGTCTACGGCACGCCCCAGCTCGAGGACTACTTCGAGCGGATGGCCGGCGAGGGGATCATCGACGAGGCGCACCCGCTGCTGGTGGACCGCTTCCTGGACGACGCGATCGAGATCGACGTCGACGCGCTCTTCGACGGCGAGCAGCTCTACATCGGCGGCGTGATGGAGCACATCGAGGAGGCCGGCATCCACTCCGGCGACTCGGCGTGCACGCTCCCGCCGGTGACGCTCGGCCGCCGGCAGATCGACCAGGTGCGGGAGGCGACCCTCGCGATCGCGCAGGGCGTCGGCGTCCGGGGACTGCTGAACGTCCAGTTCGCGATCGGCCAGGGCGTGCTCTACGTGCTCGAGGCGAACCCCCGGGCCTCGCGCACCGTGCCGTTCGTGTCGAAGGCGCTGGGCATCCCGCTCGCGAAGGCCGCGTCGCGCCTGATGGTGGGCGAGACCATCGCCGCGCTGAAGGCCGAGGGCCTGCTGCCCGAGCGCGACGGCTCCGACGTCCCGATGGACTCTCCCATCGCGGTGAAGGAGGCGGTCCTGCCGTTCAAGCGCTTCCGCACCAAGGAGGGCCAGATCGTCGACTCGCTGCTCGGGCCCGAGATGCGCTCCACCGGCGAGGTCATGGGGATCGACCGCGACTTCCCGCGCGCCTTCGCGAAGAGCCAGGACGCCGCGTACGGCGGCATGCCGGCGAGCGGGACCGTCTTCATCTCGGTCGCCGACCGCGACAAGCGCTCGATCGTCCTGCCCGCGCTGCGCCTGCGCCAGCTCGGCTTCGACATCCTCGCGACCGAGGGCACGGCCGAGGTGCTGAACCGCAACGGGATCCAGGCCCGCGTGGTCCGCAAGTACAGCGAGACCGCCGAGGGCGACGCGCCCTCCATCGTCGAGCTGATCGCCCGCGACGAGGTCGACGTGGTGATCAACACGCCCAGCGGAGGAGCGACCCGCGCCGACGGCTACGAGATCCGCGCCGCCGCGGTCGCCGCGGACAAGCCGCTGTTCACCACGATCGCCCAGCTCGCGGCCGCGGTCGCCTCGCTCGACGCGGCGAACGAGCCCTTCGAGGTGACGAGCCTGCAGGACTACGCCCTGCGCCGCGCGGAGCGCACCGCGTGAGCGGCGGCGCGGCGGGCACCGCCTCCTTCGGCTCGCGCCTCGAGGCGGCGTTCGCCGCGCACGGCCGGCTCTGCGTCGGGATCGACCCGCACGCGTACCTGCTCGACGCGTGGGGCCTCGCCGACGACGCGGCCGGGCTCGAGAGCTTCGGCCGCACGGTCGTCGAGGCGGCGGCCGGCCGTGTAGGCGTCGTCAAGCCGCAGATCGCCTTCTTCGAGCGGCACGGCTCGGCGGGCTACGCCGCGCTCGAGCGCGTGCTCGCCGACGCCCGCGAGGCCGGACTGCTGGTGATCGCCGACGTCAAGCGCGGCGACATCGGCACGAGCGTCACCGCCTACGCCGAGGCGTGGCTCCGGCCCGGCTCGCCGCTCGAGGCGGACGCCATGACCGCCGCGGCCTACCAGGGGCTCGGCTCCCTCGAGGGGATGCTGACCCTCGCGGAGGAGGCGGGCAAGGGCGTGTTCGTCCTCGCAGCCACCTCCAACCCCGAGGCCCGTCCCGTGCAGCGCGCCCTCGTGCAGGACGGCGGCCGGGCGGGATACACCGTGGCACGCGCGGTCGTGGCGGACGTGGCATCCTGGAACGACGCTCACGCTCGCGCGTCGATCGGCTCGGTCGGCGTGGTGCTCGGCGCCACGGTCGCCCTGGGCGACTTCGGCATCGGCATCGACGAGCCGCTGCACCCCGCACTCCCGGTGCTCGCGCCCGGCTTCGGCCACCAGGGCGCGGCCGTCGCGGACGCGCAGCGGCTGTTCGGCGCGCTGAGCGCCGCCACCATCGTCAGCGAGTCGCGGAGCGTGCTCGGCGCCGGCCCCTCGGGGATCGCGGCCGAGATCACCCGCCGCGCGACCGACATCCAGGAGACCCTTGTCCGCTGAAACCGTCAGCCCCGATCCCGGCGCCTCCTCGCGCCCGGAGGCCGTGCGCCGTCCCTCGCCGCCCGAGGTCGACCGGCGCGCCGCCTCCGAGGCCGCGATCGCGGCGCGCCGTGCCCGCGCCGCCGTCAAGAAGGCCGTCGCCGCCGGACGCCGCCCCGCGACCGCCGTGCTCGCGGCGGCCCAGGCCGAGCCGCTCGGAGTCGAGGGGCGGATGCGCGTCAGCGAGCTGCTCCGCGCCGTGCCCGCACTCGGCGTGGTGAAGACGCCCCGGGTGATGGACCAGCTGCGGATCGCCGAGTCGAAGCGCCTCGGCGGGCTCGGCCGGCGCCAGGTCGAGGGCCTGTCGTCGTTCCTGGAGGAGCGGGAGTCGCGGCAGCGCCGCCCCGGCCGCAACCGCCTGCTCGTCCTCGCCGGTCCGACCGCGGTCGGCAAGGGCACCGTGTCGACCTACATCCGCGAGAACTACCCGGACGTCCTGCTCTCGGTCTCGGCCACCACCCGGGCCCCGCGTCCGGGCGAGGTGGACGGCGTCAGCTACTACTTCGTCGACGACGCCGAGTTCGACCGGATGGTCGCGGCGGGGGAGTTCCTCGAGTACGCCGTCGTCCACAACGCTCACCGCTACGGCACGCCCCGCGGCCCCATCGACGCCGCGCTGGAGCAGGGCCGGCAGGTGATGCTCGAGATCGACATCCAGGGTGCCCGCCAGGTGCGCGAGCGGATGCCGGACGCGCGGCTGGTCTTCCTCCTGCCGCCGAGCTGGGACGAGCTGGTCCGCCGCCTGGTCGGCCGCGGCACCGAGAGCGCGGAGGAGCAGGAGCGCCGTCTGGCCACCGCGAAGGTGGAGCTGGCCGCGCAGGACGAGTTCGATTTCGCCGTCGTCAACAGCACCGTGCCCGAAGCGGCCCGCGAGGTCGTAGAATTGATGTCGCCTCGTGCCGACGGCGCGCCCGCTGACCCGGGCCGCTGAGACCGGGCCACCGACCACCTCCGGGCCGACGCCCCGGGTCCCACCGGGCACACGCCCCTCGGAGCCCGCGCGCCGTGTTGCTCCGGAGCCGCAGATCGGCGCTGATGCGCCTGCAAGGAGACACCCATGGCCAACAACCTCGGCATCATCGACCCGCCCATCGACGAGCTCCTCTCGAAGGTCGACTCCAAGTACGCGCTGGTGATCTTCGCCTCCAAGCGCGCCCGCCAGATCAACGACTACTACGCCGACCTCCACGAGGGCAGCCTGTTCGACAACGTCGGCCCGCTGGTCGACTCCACCATCGACGACAAGCCCCTCTCGGTCGCACTGCACGAGATCAACGAGGACAAGCTCGTCGCCAAGCCCCTCGCCGAGTAGTCCCCTCCGGGTGGGCTCCTCTCTCGAGGCCGGCCGACGGCTCAACGTCGTCGTCGGCATCACCGGCGGCATCGCCGCGTACAAGGCCGTCGGAGTCGTCCGCGCGCTGGTCCTCGCGGAGCACGACGTGCACGTCGTCGCGACCGAGGCCGCGCTGCGCTTCGTCGGCAAGCCCACCCTCGAGGCCATCTCGCGGAACCCGGTGCACACCGAGCTCTACGAGGGCGTCGCCGAGGTCCGGCACGTGGCCATCGGCCAGGCCGCCGACCTCATCGTGATCGCGCCCGCGACGGCGCACACGCTCGCCAAGCTCGCCGCCGGCCTCGCCGACGACCTGCTCGGCAACACGGTGCTCGCGAGCACCGCCCCGCTCGTGATCGCCCCCGCGATGCACACCGAGATGTGGGCGAACGCCGCCACCGTCGCGAACACGGCGGTGCTCCGCTCCCGCGGCGTGCACGTCGTCGGCCCCGCGGTCGGCCGCCTCACCGGCGCCGACTCGGGCCCCGGCCGCATGGAGGAGCCCGAGACGATCGTGGCGGAGGCCCTCGCCGTCCATGCCCGCTCCGCCTCCGCCCGCCGCGACCTCGCGGGCGTGCGCGTCCTCGTGACCGCCGGCGGAACCCGCGAGCCCCTCGACCCGGTGCGCTTCGTCGGCAACCGCTCCAGCGGCAGGCAGGGCGTCGCGCTCGCGCTGGCCGCTGCGGCCCGGGGCGCGGAGGTCACCCTCCTCGCCGCGAACCTCGACGTGCCGGCGCCGGAGGGCGTCACGGTCCTCCCGGTGGGCACCGCGCTCGAGCTGCGCGAGGCCGCCCTCGCCGCGGCCACCGGCGCGGACGTCGTGATCATGGCCGCGGCCGTCGCCGACTACCGGCCCGCCGCGGTCGCCGACGCGAAGATCAAGAAGGAGCAGCAGGGCGACCGTCTCGTCCTCGAGCTCGTCAAGAACCCGGACGTCCTCGCCGAGATCTCCGCCTCCCGGCGGGAGGGGCAGATCGTCGTCGGCTTCGCCGCGGAGACCGAGCCGGACCGGGACGCGATGCTCGCGCTCGGCCGCGCCAAGATCGCCCGCAAGGGCTGCGACCTGCTCGTCCTCAACAGGGTGGGCTGGGCCGAGGGCTTCCAGAGCGACAGCAACGCCGTCGTGGTCCTCGATCGGGCCGGCGATATAGTTGGCGAGGCCTCGGGCAGCAAGGCGGAGGTGGCCGATCGCGTCCTCGACGCGGTCGTGCGCTAGCCCCGCCGGTCCGCCCGCCCAGGCGCCGATCGCCTGCCGCCCGGCATCGCGCCCGCCAGGCCACTCCCGGTACGAACGACCCCGGTCCGCACGAGCCGGGACGAGAAGAGAAGCATGACCTCCGGTCCCCTCCGCCTGTTCACCTCCGAGTCCGTCACCGAGGGCCACCCGGACAAGATCTGCGACCAGATCTCGGACCGCATCCTCGACGCCCTGCTCCGCGAGGACCCGCACAGCCGGGTCGCCGTCGAGACGCTGGTCACGACGGGGCTCGTGCACGTCGCGGGCGAGGTCTCCACGAGCGGCTACGTCGAGATCCCCAAGATCGTGCGCGACACGATCGTCGAGATCGGCTACGACTCCTCGGAGAAGGGCTTCGACGGCCGCTCCTGCGGCGTCTCGGTCTCGATCGGCCAGCAGTCGCCCGAGATCGCGGCGGGCGTCGACACGGCGCTCGAGGTCCGCTCCTCCGAGGCGGGCGAGGACGCCTTCGACCGCCAGGGCGCGGGCGACCAGGGCCTGATGTTCGGCTTCGCGACCGACGAGACCCCCGAATACATGCCGTTGCCGAGCTGGCTCTCGCACCGCCTCGCCGAGCGCCTGGCCGCCGTCCGCAAGTCGGGCGAGCTCGACTACCTCCGACCCGACGGCAAGACCCAGGTCACCATCGGCTACGACGGCACGACGCCGTCCACCATCGACACCGTCGTCCTGTCCACCCAGCACGCCGAGCACGTCAGCACCGAGACGATCCACGCGGACATCGCGGCGCACGTCATCCGCCCCGTCCTCGAGACGGTCGACCTCGACTCCTCCGCCGTGCGCCTGCTGATCAACCCGACGGGCCGCTTCGAGATCGGCGGCCCTCAGGGCGACGCCGGGCTCACCGGCCGCAAGATCATCGTCGACACCTACGGCGGAGCGTCCCGCCACGGCGGCGGCGCGTTCTCGGGCAAGGACCCGTCGAAGGTGGACCGCTCGGCCGCCTACGCCATGCGGTGGGTCGCCAAGAACGCGGTCGCCGCGGGGCTCGCCTCGCGGCTGGAGGTGCAGGTCGCCTACGCCATCGGCAAGGCGGCCCCGGTCGGCCTCTACGTCGAGACCTTCGGCACCGGCACCGTCTCCGACGAGACGATCACCGAGGCGATCCGCTCGGTCTTCGACCTGCGCCCGGCCGCGATCATCCACGCACTCGACCTGCTCCGCCCGATCTACGCGCAGACCGCGGCCTACGGCCACTTCGGCCGGGAGCTCCCCGACTTCACCTGGGAGCGCCTCGACCGGGTCGACGACCTGCGCTCCGCCGCGGGCCTCTCGTAGCGGGCGCGGCGGCGATGGCGACGAGCGGAGCCGTCGCGCGCGTGCTCCTGGACTCGCCCCTCCCGCAGCTCGACCGGCTCCTGGACTACGCGGTGCCGGAGGCGCTGCGCGGCGAGGTGGTTCCCGGCGTGCGCGTGCGGGTGCCGTTGCGGACCGGAGGCCGGATCGCCGACGCGTTCGTCGTCGAGACGGGGGAGGGGACCGAGCACGCCGGAGCGCTCAGCGGCATCGAGGAGCTGGTCTCGCCGCTCGTCGTGCTGACCCCGGAGGTCTGGGCCCTCGCCCGCCGGGTGGCCGACCGCGCCTCCGGGGGCGCGAGCGACGTGCTGCGCCTGGCCGTGCCGCGCCGCCACGTCCGCGTCGAGAAGGCGCGACTCGCCGCGGGTCCCGCTCCTGCGGCGCCCGCGGTCGAGGCGGGCGGCGTGACGGGCTACCCCGACGCCTCCTTCGTTGGACTCGCCGAGGGGGCCCGGCTGGCGGTCGGCGCCGTGCCGGCTCCGGTGAGGCTCGACTCGGGCGCGTGGGTCGGCGGCTGGGCCGTCACGCTCGCCGAGCTCGCCCGGGACACGCTCGCCGCGGGCCGCGACGCGATCCTGGCCGTCCCCGACTACCGCGACCAGGAGCAGCTGGAGCTCGCTCTCGCCGCCCTCGTCCCCGCGGAGGCGGTGGTGCGCCTCGATGCGCGGCAGAAGGGCGCCGAGCGCTACTCCGCCTTCGTCCGCTGCCTCGATCCCGGGCCGCGGGTCGTCGTCGGCAACCGCTCCGTCCTCTACGCGCCCTCCTCCGCCCTCGGCCTGATCGCGCTCTGGGACGACGGCGATCCGCTCTTCGCCGAGCCGCTCGCGCCCTACGCGCACGCGCGCGACGTCGCCCTGGTGCGGCAGGAGCAGAGCGGCGCCGGCCTCGTCCTGCTCGGCAACACGCGCACGGTCGAGGTCGAGCGGCTCGTCGAGATCGGCTTCGCGACCGAGGTGGAGCCGCGGCCGAGCCGCCGCCCGCACGTCGTGCCGACCGCCCAGCAGTGGGCGGCCGACGAGCACGACGCGGCAGCGCGCATCCCCTCCTCCGCCTGGCGGGAGGCGCGGAAGGCCCTCGACTCCGGTCCCGTGCTGGTCCAGGTCGCGCGCCCCGGCTACGCGCCGGTGGTCGCCTGCGCCCGCTGCCGGACCGTCGCACGCTGCAACCGCTGCCAGGGTCCGCTCGGCGTGCACTCCGAGGGCGGGCGGCCGAGCTGCGGCTGGTGCGGCCTGATCGCGGCCGACTGGACCTGCTCCGTCTGCCAGGCGACGGCTCTGCGCCTCGTCTCCCTCGGCGCGGGCCGCACCGCGGAGGAGCTCGGACGCGCCTTCCCGGGTGCCAAGGTGATCGTCGCCGACGGGCAGCGCCCCGTGCTCACCCTCCCCGACGAGCCCGCGCTCGTCGTGGCCACGCGCGGGGCGGAGCCGCGGGCCGACGGCGGCTACCACGCCGTCCTGCTGCTGGACGGCGAGCGGATGCTGGCCCGCGAGAGCCTGCGGGTCGCCGACGACGCGCTTCGCACCTGGTCGAACGCCGCGGCGCTGGCCCGCCCGGGCGCGCCGGTCCTCCTGGTCGGGGTCGGCGGTCGGCTCGCGACCGCCCTGGCGACCTGGCGGCAGGCCGAGTACCTCCGGGCCGAGCTCCAGGAGCGGCGCGCTCTGCGCTTCCCGCCCGCGGTGCGCCTGGCCACGGTGAGCGGCGACGCGCACGCGGTGGAGGAGGCGCTCGACGCGCTCGACGAGGACGACCGGCACGAGGTCCTCGGTCCTGTCGGGCTCGAGGACGGCTCCGTCCGGGCGATCGTCCGGTTCGACTACGCTCGCGGTGCGGATGTGGCCGCGCGCCTCCGCTCCGCCGTGATCCGCAACGCCACGCGCCGTCGTCGCCCGCCGACCACGCCCGGCCGCTTCCGGCCGGCCCCCCGGCTCCGGGTCCGTCTCGACGACCCCGACATCCTCTGACTCCCCAGGAGACCCCCGTGCGCCTCGTCTTCGCCGGCACGCCCGCCGCCGCCGTTCCGACCCTCCGCGACCTCGCCGCCTCCGCGCACGAGGTCGTCGCCGTGGTCACCCGGGAGGACGCCCCGGTGGGCCGCAAGCGCGTGCTCACCCCCTCGCCGGTCGCCGTCACGGCCGAGGAGCTGGGGATCCCGGTGATCCGGGCGAACCGCCTCGACGAGGACGTGACCGACCGGATCGCGGAGCTCGCCCCCGACCTCGGCGTGATCGTGGCCTACGGCGGCCTCGTCCGGCAGCGCCTGCTGGCGGTGCCGCGCCTGGGCTGGATCAACCTGCACTTCTCCCTGCTGCCGCGCTGGCGCGGGGCGGCTCCCGTCCAGCGGGCGCTGATGGCGGGCGACACGCGGATCGGCGCGAGCGTCTTCCAGCTGGTCGCCGAGCTCGACGCCGGTGACGTGTACGCCGAGCTCGCCGTCGACGCGGGGGAGCGCACCGCGGGCGAGCTGCTGACGGAGCTGGCCGGGAGCGGCGCCGGCCTCACCCTCGGCGTGGTCGACGCGCTGGAGGAGGGCACGGCCGTCGCTACTCCGCAGGCCGGAGAGGCGACCCCCGCTCCCAAGCTCGACGCCGCGGACGGCCGGATCGACTGGAGCCTCCCGACCGCGCGGGTCCTCGCGCTCGTGCGCGGAACGACTCCCGAGCCCGGAGCCTCGACCGCGGTGGGCGACGCGCGCCTCAAGGTGCTCGCGGTCCGCGCGGCCGAGGGGGACCTCGCTCCCGGCGTCGTCCGCCTCGACGCGGGGCGCGCCCTCGTCGGCACCGCGGACGGAGCGGTCGAGCTGGTCACCGTCCAGCCCGCCGGCAGGACCCCGATGGCCGGCGCCGCCTGGGCCCGCGGCCTGCGCGAGAGCACGGTGCTCGCATGAGCGCCCGTCGCGAGGCCGCTCCCGCCCGCCGGGTCGCCTACGACGTCCTGCTCGCGGTGAGCGGGTCGGACGCCTACGCCAACCTGGTCCTGCCCGCGCGGATCAGCGCCGCCGGCCTCTCGCCCGCCGACGCGGGACTGGCCACCGAGCTCTGCTACGGCACCCTGCGGATGTCCGGCTACTACGACCGCGTGATCGCCCTCGCGGCCGGCCGGTCCGTCGAGAGCATCGATGCGCCCGTGCTCGACGCGCTGCGCCTGGGCGTGCACCAGCTGCTCGCGACCCGCGTGGCCCCGCACGCCGCGGTGAACGAGAGCGTCGCGCTCGTCGCGGCCGGCTCCTCGCGGGGAGCGGTGGCCTTCGCCAACGCCGTGCTGCGCGCGGTCTCGCGCTCGAGCGCCGGCGAGTGGCGCGAGCGGGTCTCCGCGGCCGCGGTCTCCGGGGACGACCGGATCGCCGCGCTGAGCTCCCACCCCGTGTGGATCGTGCGCGCCCTGCGACGGGCGCTGGCGGCGGAGGGGGCGGCCGACGAGCTCGACGCGCTGCTCGCCGCCGACAACGCGGCTCCGCGCGTGAACCTGGTGGCTCTGCCGGGCCTGGCGTCTCCCGGCGAGATCGCCGACGCCGAACCCGACCGGTTCTCGCCGGTCGGCATGACCAGCACCGGCGGCGACCCGGAGGCGTTCCCCGCGGTGCACGAGGGCCGCGTGCGCGTGCAGGACGAGGGCTCCCAGCTCGCCGCTCTGGCGCTCTCCCGAGCACGGCCGGTCCGCCCGGGCGAGCGCTGGCTCGACCTGTGCGCGGGACCCGGCGGCAAGGCGGCGCTGCTCGCGGCGGAGGCGCGCGCAGGAGGGGCGGCGCTGCTCGCCAACGAGGTGGTTCCGGGCCGCGCGGGCCTGGTGCGGCAGGCGCTGGCCGCCGTCGATCCGTCGGTCGAGGTGCGCACCGGCGACGGGCGCGACCTGGGCGACGAGCAGCCGGGATCGTTCGACCGCATCCTCCTCGACGCGCCGTGCACCGGTCTCGGTGCGCTGCGGCGTCGGCCCGAGGCGCGCTGGCGCAAGTCCGCGGCCGACGTGGAGCCGCTGGCCGCCCTCCAGGGCGAGCTGCTCGACTCCGCGGTGAGGGCTCTCGCTCCCGACGGCCTGCTGGCCTACGTGACCTGCTCGCCGCACCTCGGCGAGACCCGGCGCGTGCTCGCCCTCGCGCAGGAGCGGCACGAGCTCGAGCTCGTCGACACGCCGGCCGCGCTGCGCGCGGTGACGGCGGACCCGCTCCCGCTGCCGGAGGGCACCCTCCACGTGCAGCTCTGGCCGCACCGACACGGCACCGACGCCATGTTCGTCCAGCTCCTCCGCCGCCGGCCCCTCGAGGCGGCGTCCGGAGACGCCTGACCCCTCCGGAGCGGGAACGCGCTCGGCCGGGCGGACGCGGAGGACGCTCCGATCTAGGCTGGAGGCATGCCCGCACGGATCAACCCCAGCATCCTCTCCGCCGACTTCGTGAACTTCGAGGCCGAGCTGCAGCGCATCGCCGGAGCCGACCTGGTGCACGTCGACGTGATGGACAACCACTTCGTGCCGAACCTCACCTTCGGGCTGACGATGGTCCAGCGCCTCCAGGACGTCTCGCCCCGGCCGCTCGACCTGCACCTGATGATCGACGACCCCGACCGGTGGGCCCCCGACTACGCCGAGACCGGCGCCTACTCCGTGACCTTCCACGCCGAGGCCGCGCGCGACGCCGTGGCACTCGCGCGGCGCCTGCGCGAGATCGGCTCGCGGGCGGGGATCGCGCTCAAGCCGGGCACGATGGTGGACGACTACCTCGACCTCCTGCCCGAGTTCGACCAGGTCCTCGTGATGACGGTCGAGCCCGG
>NZ_PSVX01000008.1:0-82297 GCF_002932695.1 Rathayibacter sp. AY1D2
CTTCATCGTTCGACTTGCATGTGTTAAGCACGCCGCCAGCGTTCGTCCTGAGCCAGGATCAAACTCTCCGTAAAAAAATTACGACCCCCAACCCCGAAGGGAAGGAGAGTCAAGTTTGACCTCTAGCAAATAAGACATCTCTCCGACCCGGAAGCCGGAAGCTGACATCAATTTCCAAAGGAATCCCAACCCGATCCGAAGATCAAGGCCGGGGTATAAAATTGGCATTGAACATAGTGCACGCTGTTGAGTTCTCAAGAATCGGACACATCCCGCCTCCACACCAGAACGGTGCTTCACAACGAAAGTGATCGAAGATTAATGTACGAGGGCGTGAGCCACTCGATTTGTCTTGCTTGCCGAGACCGGTTAGGCTTGTCAGAACCGAAGTCCCGATCGCCTCCGTGGCAACTCGACTAACTTAGCACATCCGCAGGCCGTGTCAAGTCCGGCTTCTCCGTGGTGTTCGCTGCACGATCGAGGACCGCACCGCTGCACCGGGCTCGGCCGTGAGGCCTTGCAACGAAGCCGGGACCGTGTCCCGTGGAGGCTTTGCATCTTACGCTCGCGATCCCGCAGTCTTCAAGAGACGAATCTCTAACAGGCCTGGGAACGAGGGGATGGTCCCCGCTTGAGGTGGGCCAGCTGGTCTCGACGCTCTGCGCCTGACTCCCGCTTGCCGCTCCTTTGGGGTGACGAGGAGTTACATTACGTCGGGCCTCGGCCGAGCGGCAAATCGCCTGCGTCCCGGGCGTGTCGCGATTCAAGGGCTCTGCGTCGCTGAGTGTCCGACTCGGTACCCGACACCGGACACCGGCTACCGGCTACCGGCTACCGGCTACCGGCTACCGGACACCGAGCTGATGAGACCGCCGACGCCGTCATCGCCCGCGTCCGCTCGAGGACAGCGGGCACGCGGTCAGCGGACGAAGGCCCCGGCGAAGCTCTTCTTGCCGCGACGGAGGACGGCGATCCCGTCGATCAACGGGAGCTCGCCGAGCGTGACGGTCTCGGACGGGAGGGCGGTGTTGTTCACCGAGAGCCCGCCCTGGGCGAGAGCCCGCCGCGCCTCCCCCGTGCTGGCGACGAGTCCGGTCTCGACGAACGCCTGCAGCGCCGGCGTCTCCGGTGTCGCCTCCATCGAGGGCACCGCCTCGAGCGCGCCACGGAGGATGACCGGGTCGATCCCCTCGAGCGAGCCCTTGCCGAAGAGCGCGGCCGAGGCGTCGATCACCGACCGCGTCGCCTCCGCTCCGTGCACCAGCGACGTGACCTCCCAGGCGAGCGCGCGCTGCGCCTCCCGGCGGAACGGCTCGTCGGCGGCGGCCTTCTCCAGGCGCTCGATCTCCGTGCGCGGCAGGAAGGTGAAGATCCGCAGGCGGTCGGCGACGTCGCGGTCGTCCGTGTTGACCCAGAACTGGTAGAACGCGTACGGGCTGGTGAGCTCGGAGTCGAGCCAGACGGCGTTGCCCTCGCTCTTGCCGAACTTGGTGCCGTCGGAGTTCATCACCAGCGGTGTGCCGATCGCGTGGACCGACACGCCCTCCGTGCGGTGGATCAGGTCGGTCCCGCTCGTCAGGTTGCCCCACTGGTCGCTGCCGCCGGTTTGCAGGACGCACCCGTACTGTCGGTAGAGCTCCAGGTAGTCGAGACCCTGCAGGATCTGGTAGCTGAACTCGGTGTAGCTGATCCCCGCGTCGGAGTTGAGGCGGGCGCTGACCGCGTCCTTCTTGAGCATCGTCCCCACGCGGAAGTGCTTCCCGATCTCCCGCAGGAAGTCGATCGCCGACAGCGGAGCGGTCCAGTCGAGGTTGTTGACCAGGCGCAGCCCGTTGTCGCCGCCCGAGGGAACGAACCGGGACACCTGCGCCTGGAGGCGCTCGACCCACGCCGTCACCGTCTCGCGCGAGTTCAGCGTCCGCTCGGCCGTCGGACGCGGATCCCCGATCAGCCCGGTCGAGCCGCCGACGAGCCCGAGCGGCCGATGCCCGGCCAGCTGGAGCCGGCGCATGACGATCAGCTGCACCAGGTTCCCGAGGTGGAGGCTGGGCGCGGTCGGGTCGAACCCGCAGTAGTAGGTGATCGGCTCCCCCGACAGCAGCTCGCGCAACGCTCCCGCATCGGTCGACACGTGCACCGAGCCTCGCCAGACCAGCTCGTCCCACACGGTGTCGAAGGCGGGGTCGAGCTGCGGGCTCGTCGCGGACCCGGGGAGGTGCTGGTCGATCACCCGACCAGGCTACCGCGGCGGGAAGGAGCCGGTATCCGGGAGTCAAGCGCACAGGCTTGATCCCGGGCGATCAAGTGCCGATACTTGATCGAGGAGGTCCGATGTTCGTCATCACCGCGGATCAGCGCGACAGCAGGCACGACCACGACCGCGTCGATCAGGCGATCGCGAGCCTGATCGACGACGGTCGGGCGACGTTCGTCCTGCCCCCGGAGCGGACGGCGGGCGACGAGTTCCAGTGCGTGCTCGACCGGGCCGATGCCGTCGTCGCGCTCGTGCTCGAGCTGCACCGGACCGGCCACTGGAGCATCGGCCTCGGGATCGGCCCCGTCGACCGGCCACTCCCCGCGACCACGAGAGCGGCGACCGGGGAGGCGTACTTCGCGGCGCGCCGGGCGGTCGAGGCGGCGAAGGGCCGGCCGACGCGCTTCTCCCTCGATCCGGACGCACCGGGAACGGCGGCGCCGGCACCGACGGACGTCCAGGCGCTGATCGATCCGCTCCTCCTGCTGCGCGACGCGCGCTCCGAGGCCGGCTGGCAGATCGTCGACCTGCTCGAGAGCGGCCTCTCCCAGAAGGATGCGGCCGAGCGCCTCGCCGTCAGCCCGCAGGCGGTCAGCCTCCGGGTCCGCGCGGCGAGTGCTCGGGTCGACGCTCCCGCCCGTGACGCGCTCGCGCGCCTGCTGACAGTGGTCGACCGTACGCTCGACCCCACCGACGAGAGGACACCCCGATGACGGCACCCCCCGGATCCCCCGCCCTGCTCCTCGCCTCCGCGCTGCAGTCCGCCTCGTGGACGGGCGTGGTGCTCGTGCTGCTCGCCGGACTCGCCGGTGCGGTGCTCGCCGTGCGCCTTCGCCGTCCGCAGCTCGCCTGGATCCCCCTCGTGGCGGCGGCCGCCGCCTTCCTGCTCACGGCGGTCGCCGGACCGTCCGCGCCCCCGATCCACTCCGTCCTGGTGGCGGTGCTGGCCTTCGCGCTGGCGATCGCGGGCGGCGGGCCGGTCGTGCTGCTCACCCTCCGGCTCGCGACGGCCGACTCCCGCAGCGGCAGCCACGGCGGCATCATGGTCGCCGGAACCTCCCGCCCCGCCGCCGGGAGCGCGCCCTCGGCGATCGGCCAGCCGATCGAGGTGCTGCGCGGGGGGACGACGATCGGGGTCCTCGAGCGGATCGCGACGGCCGGCGCGCTGATGAGCGGTCTCCCCGAGGGGATCGCGGTCGTGGTGGCGATCAAGGGCGTCGGCCGCTTCAGCGAGCTCGCCTCCCCGGAAGCGCGCGAGCGGTTCATCATCGGCACGCTGGCGAGCCTCGCCTGGGCGGCGGCTCTCGGCGTTCTCGCCCGGCTCTACCTCGCGGGCTGAGCTCCGGGCCGCCGCCGGGGCACTGCTCTCCGGTAGGGCGAGACGGTGGGGTCGCCCGGGATGCTGAAGCGCCACGGGAAGTCGTCCCCGCCGCCCGGGCCCGAGACTCCGGTGCGCGGGCCCGCCGCCACGGAGGACGGCCTCTCCCCCGGCAGCAGCTCGAACGCCGCCTCGAGCGGGTCGCCCGACTCGGTGAGACGGACTCCGAGGGCCTTCGCCAGCCGTGCGGGTCCGCGGGCCAGATCCCGGCTGCGGACGGGTCCGCGCCGGATCATCGCGAGATCCTCCCCCGATACGACCTCGCCGGCGCGCAGCAGCACCGCCGACGCCGTGCCCGCCGGGGAGCAGACGATGTTCACACAGGTGTGCATCCCGTAGGTGAAGTACGCGTACACGGACCCGGGCGGACCGAACATGGGAGCCGTCCGGGGTGTCGGTCCGCGGTGCGCATGCGAGCCCGGATCCTCACCGGTTCCGAGGTACGCCTCGACCTCGGTCAGCCGGACGCCGACCACGCCCTCCGGCGTGCGGTGCAGGAGGACGCGGCCGAGCAGCTCCGGTGCCACCTCGAGGGCCGAGCGCGAGAGATCGGGGAGGTCGGCGCTCAGAAGAAGCTCTGGCCCGACACGAGGGTGATCACGATCACCGCGACGATGACGACTGCGGCGACGAGCACCAGAGTCCGCTGCTGCCAGGGGCGCAGCGGCGGACGGCCGTCGTCGCCCGGCGCTCCTCGAAGGGTCACGGGCGCTCCCCCCGGAGGGATCCGCGCACGACCCGGACGCGCTCGGTCAGCCGGGCGAGCTGCTCCGAGACGCGGTCGGGAGCCGTGCCGCCGACACCGTCCCGGCTCGCCACCGATCCCTCGATGCTGAGGACGGAGCGCACGTCGGGCGTGAGCAGCGGCGACACCGAGGCGAGCGCGGCGTCGTCGAGATCCTCGAGCCCCCTCCCCTGCGACTCCGCCAGCTTGACCAGCTCGCCGGTGATCTCGTGGGCGTCCCGGAAGGGCACGTGCTTCTTCACGAGCCACTCGGCCACGTCGGTCGCGAGGGAGAAGCCCTGGGGCGCGAGCTCCGCCATCCGGTCGGTGTGGAAGGTGAGGGTCGCGATCATGCCGCTGAACGCGGGCAGCAGGACCTCGAGGGTCGTCACCGAGTCGAAGACCGGCTCCTTGTCCTCCTGCAGGTCACGGTTGTAGGCGAGCGGCAGCGCCTTGAGGGTCGCGAGCAGCCCGGTGAGGTTGCCGATCAGCCGGCCGGACTTCCCCCGGGCGAGCTCGGCGATGTCGGGGTTCTTCTTCTGCGGCATGATCGAGGACCCGGTCGAGTAGCCGTCGTCGAGCGTGACGAAGGCGAACTCCCGCGTGTTCCAGAGGATGACCTCCTCCGCGATGCGCGAGACGTCGATCCCGATCATGGCGGTGACGAAGGCGAACTCGGCGACGAGGTCGCGGCTGGCCGTCCCGTCGATCGAGTTCGGCACGCTCGACGCGAAGCCGAGATCGCGGGCGACCGCCTCGGCGTCGAGGCCGAGGGTCGAGCCGGCGAGGGCGCCCGAGCCGTAGGGCGAGACGTCCGCCCGGACGGCCCAGTCCCGCAGGCGCTCCAGATCGCGCAGCAGCGCCCAGCCGTGGGCGAGCAGATGGTGCGCGAGGAGCACGGGCTGAGCGTGCTGGAGGTGGGTGCGCCCGGGCATGATCGCCGTCGGGTGCGCCGACGCCTGCGCGGCGAGGGCGTCGATGAGCTGCACCACCAGCTCCGAGACGAGCGCCGCGTGGTCGCGGAGGTACATCCGGACGAAGGTGGCGATCTGGTCGTTGCGCGAGCGCCCCGCGCGGAGCTTGCCGCCGAGCTCGAGACCGGCTTCGAGCATCAGGCCGCGCTCGAGGGCGCCGTGCACGTCCTCGTCCGACTCGTCGGCGGCGAAGCTCCCGTCGGCGACGGCAGCCTCGAGCCGGTCGAGCGCCGCGAGCATCGCGGTGAGCTCGGCGTCGTCGAGGTAGCCCGCTCCGGCGAGCGCCCGGGCGTGGGCGCGGGAGCCGGCGAGGTCGTAGGGGGCGAGCTGCCAGTCGAAGTGGGTCGACCTCGAGAGCGCGGCGAGCTCGGGCGAGGGGCCGCCGGCGAAGCGGCCGCCCCACAGGGCTCCGGCCTCGCCCGCGCGGGCGGAGGGTCGTTCCGTCATGGTTCTCCTCGGGTTCGGCTGTCGAGTCTACTGAGCGGCGTCGGCGGTGCCGGCGCGCTCCAGGAGCCACACGAGCAGGGCCTTCTGCGCGTGCAGGCGGTTCTCCGCCTCGTCCCAGATCACGCTCTGCGGGCCGTCGATCACGTCGGCGGTCACCTCGTAGCCGCGGTCCGCGGGCAGGCAGTGCAGGAACAGCGCGTCGGGAGCGGCAGCGGCCATCGTGGCGGCGTCGACCCGGTAGGCGCCGAAGGTCGCGACGCGCGCCGCCTTCTCGTCCTCCTTGCCCATCGACACCCACGTGTCCGTGATCACGATGTCGGAGCCGGCCGCGCCCTCGTCGGGGTCGGTCGTGGTGATCGCCGATCCGCCGGTGGTCGCGGCGATGCGCTGCGCATCGGCCAGGACCGCCGCGTCCGGCGAGTACGACTCCGGGGAGACGATGCGGACGTGCATGCCGGCCGTGGCCCCCGCCAGGAGGTACGAGTGCGCCATGTTGCTCGCTCCGTCGCCGAAGAACGTGAGCGTGAGTCCCGCGAGGCGACCGCGGTGCTCGCGGATGGTCAGCAGGTCGGCGAGGAGCTGGCACGGGTGGAACTCGTCCGAGAGCGCGTTGACGACCGGCACGCGCGTGCTGCGCGCCATCTCCTCCAGGCCCGACTGCGCGTAGGTGCGCCACACGATGGCGGCGACCTGGCGCTCCAGGACCCGCGCCGTGTCGGAGGCGGTCTCCTTGCCGCCGAGCTGGCTGCTCGCGGTCGAGATGATCAGGGGGCTGCCGCCGAGATCGGCGATGCCGACCGCGAAGGAGACACGGGTGCGCGTGGAGGACTTGTCGAAGATCACGGCGACGGTCTGCGGCCCGGCGAGGGGCTTCCGGGAGAAGCGGTCGCGCTTGAGCTCGAGGGCGAGGTCGAGGATCTCGGCCTGCTCGGCGGGAGTGATGTCGTCGTCGCGGAGGAAGTGGCGGGTCACGGTGCTGGTCGCTTTCGGTGGAGGTACGGGGTCAGAGGGTCTGCAGTGCGCGGCCGAAGCGCTCGGCGAACTCGGCGACGTCGGCGGCGGTCACCACGAGCGGAGGCGCGAGCCGGATGCTCGAGTCGTTCGCCGCGTTCACGATCAGGCCGGCGTCGAGGCAGGCGGCGGCGAGCTCGGCGGCGACCGGCCGGGTCAGGGCGATGCCCAGGAGGAGGCCCGCGCCGCGGACCCCTCCGATCAGGGGCGAGTCGAGAGCGGTCAGCGCGTCGACGATCTGCGCCCCGCGCTCCCGCGCGTTGCCGAGAAGGTCGGCGCGCTCGATCTCGGCGAGCACGGCTCCGGCCACGGCGGTCGCGAGCGGATTGCCGCCGAAGGTGCTGCCGTGGTGGCCCTTCTGCAGGAGGTCGGACGCCTCGCCGAAGGTCACCAGCGCTCCGACGGGGAAGCCTCCGCCGAGCCCCTTGGCCAGGGTGACGGCGTCGGGCAGGATTCCCGCCTCCTGGTAGGCGAACCAGCGTCCGGTCCGCCCGACCCCGGTCTGGATCTCGTCGACGATGAGCAGCGCGCCGTGCTCGCGGGTCAGCTCCCGCGCGCGCTCGAGGTAGCCGGCCGGCAGCGGGATGACGCCCGCCTCCCCCTGGATGGGCTCGACGATCAGCGCGGCGACGGACTCGTCGAGAGCCGCCTCGAGGGCCTCGATGCTCGCCTCGAGGTGCTCGACCCCTCCCGGCATCGGCTCGAACGGCGCACGCATGGCCGCCTTGCCGGTCAGAGCGAGCGCGCCCATCGTCCGCCCGTGGAACGCGTTCTGCAGCGCCAGGACGCGGTGCCGGCCGCCGGCCGCGTTCAGCCGCGCCAGCTTGAAGGCCGCCTCGTTGGCCTCGGTGCCCGAGTTGGCGAAGTAGACGCGGCCCGTCTCCCCGGCCCCGGTGAGGCGGCGCAGGGTCTCGGCGAGCTCGATCTGCGGGGCGGTCGCGAAGTAGTTGGAGACGTGGGCGAGCGCACCGGCCTGGCGCGTCACGGCCTCGACGAACACGGGATGCGCATGGCCGAGCGAGTTGACGGCGATGCCGCCGAGGAAGTCGAGGTACTCCCGCCCGTCGACGTCCCAGACCCGGCAGCCCTCGCCGCGCTCGAGCACGGCGAGCGGCGGCGCGAAGGTCTGCATCATCGCGGCGGAGTAGCGGTCGCGCGCCGAGCCGGTGCGGGACGCGGTCGTGGGGGTGGACATGGTGGCCTTTCGATCGGAGCGGTCCGGCCGCGAGGGCCGACGGTGCGCGCGTCCCGGACGGGACGGGCGCTCGGAGCCGGGGCCGCTGAGGATCAGCGGCCCGACATTCGCTCCCGGTCGCGGGGGTCGAGCGAGGCGACGACCTCGGTGCCGATGCCCTCCGAGGTGAACACCTCGAGCAGGATCGAGTGCGGGATGCGGCCGTCGATGATGGCGGCCTTGGGCACTCCCCCGCGCACGGCGTCGAGGCAGGCGGTCATCTTGGGGATCATGCCCGATTCGAGCGAGGGCAGCAGAGCCGCGAGGTCGTCCGAGCGGATGTGCGAGACGAGCGACGCGCGGTCGGGCCAGTCGGAGTAGAGGCCGGCCACGTCGGTGAGGACGACGAGCTTCTCGGCGCCGAGCGCGACGGCCAGCGCGGCGGCGGCGGCGTCGGCGTTGACGTTCAGCGATTGCGTGGGGTCGTCCGAATCGGGGGCGATCGAGGACACGACCGGGATCCGGCCGGCCTCGAGCTGAGCGAGGACGGCGGCGGGGTCCACAGCGATCACGTCTCCGACGAGTCCGAGGTCGTGCTCCTCGCCGTCGATCACGACACCGCGGCGGCGGCCGACGAAGAGGCCCGCGTCCTCACCGGAGATGCCGGCGGCGAGGGGGCCGTGCTCGTTGATCCGGCGGACGATGTCGCGGCTGATGCTGCCGGTGAGCACCATCCGCACCACCTCCATCGCCTCGGGGCTCGTGACCCGGTAACCGCCCCGGAACTCGCTCTCGATCCCGAGCCGGTCGAGC
Source organism: Rathayibacter sp. AY1D2 (assembly GCF_002932695.1). Classification (NCBI taxonomy): domain Bacteria; kingdom Bacillati; phylum Actinomycetota; class Actinomycetes; order Micrococcales; family Microbacteriaceae; genus Rathayibacter; species Rathayibacter sp. AY1D2. The sequence continues at coordinate 8,776 of NZ_PSVX01000008.1, forward strand.
ATCCGCGAGATCTGGGGCCCGCCGCCGTGGACGACCACGGGGCGGATCCCGGCGTAGCGCAGGTAGACCATGTCCTGGGCGAAGGAGCGCTGCAGCTCCTCCGACACCATCGCGTTGCCGCCGAACTTGATCACCATCGTGCGCCCGTGGAAGCTCTGCAGCCAGGGCAGCGACTCGATGAGCGTCGCGGCCTTCCCGGGCGCGGCGTCGCGCTCGGCGCGGCTCTCGGCCGAGAGAGTGGTGTCGTCGCTCATGGCCGCCTCAGCTCGAGTACGCGGAGTTCTCGTGCACGTAGTCGTGCGTGAGGTCGTTGGTCCAGATCGTGGCCGTCGCGTCGCCGGCGTGCAGGTCGATGTCGACGGCGACCTCCCGAGGGGCGAGGTCGACGAGGTCGCGGCTCTCGTGCGGCTCGCCCGCGAGGCAGACCTGCACCCCGTTCATCGCGACGTCGATGCCGTACGGGTCGAACTGCGCATCGGTCGTGCCCACGGCGGCGAGGACGCGGCCCCAGTTGGGATCCTTGCCGAAGATCGCGGCCTTGAACAGGTTGCTGCGGGAGACGGCGCGGGCGACGACCACGGCCTCGTCCTCGGTCGCGGCGTTCAGCACGCGGATCGCGACGTCGTGGGCGGCGCCCTCCGCGTCGGCCTGCAGCTGCAGGGTGAGGTCGCGGCAGACCGCGGTCAGGGCCGCGGTGAACTCGTCGGCGTCGGCCTCGACGCCGCTGGCGCCGCTCGCGAGCAGTGCGACGGTGTCGTTCGTCGACATGCAGCCGTCCGAGTCGAGGCGGTCGAAGGTGACGCGGGTCGCGGCACGCAGGGCGGTGTCGAGAGCGGCGGACTCGAGGGCCGCGTCGGTCGTGATCACGACCAGCATCGTCGCCAGACCCGGCGCGAGCATCCCGGCGCCCTTGGCCATGCCGCCGATGCTCCAGCCCTGCTCGGAGCGGACCACCGCCTGCTTCGGGACCGTGTCGGTGGTCATGATCGCGCGGGCGGCCGCCTCGCCCGCCTCGGGTCCCCCGGCGAGCTCGGCGGAGGCGCCGGTCACGCCGGTGGTGAGCTTCGCGAGGTCGAGCTGGTCGCCGATCAGCCCGGTGGAGCACACCAGCACGTCGCCGGCGGACACCTCGAGGCTCTCGCCCACGAGCTCCGCGGTGCGGTGGGTGACCTGGAAGCCCTGAGCACCCGTGTAGCAGTTGGCGCCGCCGGAGTTGAGGACGATCGCCGAGACGACGCCGTCGCGCATCACCTGCTCGCTCCAGAGGACGGGGTTCGCCTTGCAGCGGTTGCTCGTGAAGACCGCGGCGGCGCTCTGCAGCGGGCCGAGGTTCTGCACGAGCGCGACGTCGCGCGCTCCGGTCGACTTCAGCCCGGCGACGACTCCGGCCGCCCGGAACCCTGCTGCTGCGGTGACGCTCACGGCGCGACTCCGTTCACGCTCAGGCCGAGGGACTCCGGGAGTCCCAGGGCGATGTTGGTGGACTGGACGGCTGCGCCCGCGGTGCCCTTGACGAGGTTGTCGATGGCCGAGACGACCACGACGCGGCGGGCCCGCTCGTCCACGGCGAGTCCGATCAGAGCGGTGTTCGCCCCTACCACGTCGGCCGTCCGGGGGAAGGAGCCCTCCGGAAGCAGCTGGACGAAGGTCTCGTCGCCGTAGGCGGTCTCCCACGCGGCGCGCACGTCCTGCGCGGAGACGCCGGGGGCGAGGCGCGCGGTCGAGGTCGCCAGGATGCCCCGGGACATCGGCACGAGGACCGGGGTGAACGAGATCGAGACGGATCCGGCTCCGGCGAGCAGGAGGTTCTGCCGGATCTCGGGATTGTGGCGGTGCGCTCCGCCGAGGCCGTAGGCGTGCGCGGAGCCGAGGAGCTCGCTGGCGAGGAGGTCGGTCCGCAGGCTCTTGCCCGCACCCGAGGGGCCGACGGCGAGGACCGCGACGAGGTCCGACGACTCGATCACTCCGGCGTGCAGGCCGGGGGCCAGGCCGAGCGTGATCGCCGTGACGTTGCAGCCGGGGACGGCGATGCGCCGCACTCCGGCGAGCGCCTCGCGCTGCTTGCGTCCGCCGCCGCCGATCAGCAGCTCCGGGAGCCCGTAGGGCCAGGCCCCGGCGAAGTCGCCCCCGTAGAAGTCGGCCCAGTCCTGCGGGTCGGTCAACCGGTGGTCGGCGCCGCAGTCGACGACGAGGACGTCCTCGGGGAGGGTCGCGGTGATCTCGCCCGACTTCCCGTGCGGGAGGGCGAGGAAGACGACGTCGTGCCCGGCGAGGTTCCCGGTCGTCGTGTCGACGAGGACGAGGTCGCGGAGCGAGCGGAGGTGCGGGTGCACGGCGACGAGGGGCTGACCCGCGTTGGCGTGCGCCGTCACCGTGCGCACCTCGAACTCGGGGTGGTCGGCGAGCAGTCGCAGCAGCTCGCCGCCCGCGTAGCCGCTCGCACCGGCCACCGCCACGGAGAAAGTCATGCCCGAGAGCCTAGCCGGTGCGGGTGCGGGGCCCCGCCCGGCCGAACCGGACGGGACCCCCGGCCTCACTCGCGGAGTCGGGCGCCGAAGCGCTCCGCCGCCACGGCCACGCCGTTCTCTTTCGCGGCCGTCGCCTCGGCCGCGGTGAGCGTGCGGTCCGGCGCGCGGAAGCGCAGCGCGAAGGTCAGCGACTTCGTCCCCTCGGCGAGCCCGGTGCCGCGGTAGTCGTCGACCAGGCGGATCGCCTCGAGCAGCTCGCCCGCCCCCTCGGCGACGGCGGCACGCACGTCAGCCGCCGCGGTGCCGACCGGCACGACGAGCGAGAGGTCCTGGGTCGCGGCGGGCAGCGCGCCCACCGGGCGGGCCACGACGACCCTCCCGGCCCGCGCGAGCAGCGGCTCCAGGTCGAGCTCGACCACGGCGACGCGGCGCGGCAGGTCGAGCTCCTCGGCGAGCGCCGGGAGCAGCTCCCCCGCGTGCCCGATGACCGCGCCGTCGAGAACGACCTCGGCGGTGCGGCCCGGGTGCAGCGCGGCGTGGGCCCCCTGGCGCAGCACCAGCTCGGTGCCGGTCGCCGCGGAGACCTCGCGGACCACGTCGAGGGCGTCGCGCCAGTCGACGTCACGGCCGGCGACACCGGGCTGGCGCACGACGGCGGCACCCGTGAGCAGCGCCGCGAGGTGCCGCGGCTGCGGTGGGATGCCCGCGTTCAGCTCGGCCTCGACCTCCGCGGACGGCCGCGCCCCGCCCGCAGGGAGCGCCCCGGAGCCGAACGGGCCGCCGGCGGCCGGGAGGAAGACGGAGCCGAGCTCGTAGACCGCGAGATCCGTCAGGCCGCGCGAGCGGTTGCGGGCCGCGACCTGCACGAGACCCGGCAGCAGCGAGATCCGCAGCTGGCCCGCGGTCGCGTCGAGCGGGTTCGCGAGCGTGATCTGCTCCTGCGGCTCCCCGTCGACCGAGCCGAGCCGGTCGTTGATCGAGCGCGAGAGGAACGGGTACGAGAGCACCTCGGTCAGACCCGCGGCGGCGAGCGCCTGGGCGAGGGTGCGGCGCAGCCTCTGGCCCGGGGTCAGACCGCGGCCGGGAGGCGCGACGGGCAGGATCGCCGGGATGCGGTCGTACCCGGTGATGCGGGCGACCTCCTCCGCGAGCGAGGCGCGGTCGACGAGGTCCGGGCGCCAGCTCGGCGGAGTCACCAGCAGGCCCGCTCCGCCGGCCTCGACGGAAGCGCCGATCTCGACGAGCGCGCCGCGGATCTCCGCCGGGGTGTACTCCACCCCGATGAGGCCTGCGACGTAGCCGTCCGGCAGCTCGACCGGCTCCGCCGTGCGCGGGTCGGCCAGGACCGAGCCGAGCTCGTCCGCCGTGCCGCCGGCGAGCTCCACCAGCAGCTGCACCGCGCGGGCCGCGGCGACCGAGGCCACCTCGGGGTCGACGCCGCGCTCGAAGCGCCGCGACGCCTCGCTCGGCAGCTTGTGCCGGCGAGCCGTCCGGGCGATCGAGACCGGGTCGAAGTTCGCCGCCTCGAGCAGGACGTCGGACGTGGCGTCCGAGATCTCGGTGCGCGCGCCCCCCATCACTCCGGCGAGGCCGATCGCCCCGCCGTCGTCGGCGATGACGAGGTCCTCCGCGTGCAGGCGCCGGGTCTGGCCGTCGAGCGTCTCGAGGGTCTCCCCCGGTGCGGCGCGGCGCACCACGATGCCGCCCTGCAGGGTCGCCAGATCGTAGCCGTGCAACGGCTGGCCCAGCTCGAACATCACGTAGTTGGTGATGTCCACGACGAGCGAGATCGAGCGGACGCCGGCCAGTCGCAGTCGCGCGAGCATCCACGGCGGCGTCGGTCGTGAGACGTCGACGCCCCGGACGACGCGCGTGACGAACACGGAGGCGCCGACACGGCCGCGGATCGGCGCCTCGTCGGCCACGGACACGGGGAAGACGGGGGCCGTCTCCGTGCGCTCGTGCGGAGGGAGCGCCCGAGCGGGGTCGCGGAAGGCGGCTCCGGTGGCGTGGGCGTACTCGCGGGCGATGCCGCGGATCGAGAAGGCGTAGCCGCGGTCGGGCGTCACGTTGACCTCGACCGCGGCGTCGTCGAGACCGAGGAGCGCGACGGCGTCCGTGCCCGGCTCCGGGTCGAGCCCGAGCGAGGCGAGGCGGAGGATGCCCTCGTGGTCGTCCCCGAGGCCGAGCTCGCGGCTCGAGGCGATCATCCCGTCGGACACGTGCCCGTAGGTCTTCCGCGCGGAGATCGGGAACGGCCCGGGCAGGACCGCACCCGGCAGGGACACGACGACCTTGTCGCCGGCCGCGAAGTTGTGGGCTCCGCAGACGATGCCGCGGACGTCCTCTCCGCCGTCGGCGGCCCGCCCGCCCTCCGGGGCCACGCGGACGTGGCACCAGTTGATGGTCTTGCCGTTCTTCTGCGGCTCCGGAGCGAGGTCGAGCACCTCGCCGACGACGACGGGCCCGGTCACCTCGAACCGGTGGACGTCCTCCTCCTCCAGGCCGACCGACACCAGGGCCGCGTGCACGGACTCCGTCGTGACGTCCTGCTCGAGGTCCACGTACTCCCCCAGCCAGCTCAGCGGGATGCGCATCAGATCACCATCCCGTACTGCTCGCTGAAGCGGACGTCGCCCTCGACCATGTCGCGCATGTCCTTCACGTCGTTGCGGAACATCAGGGTCCGCTCGATCCCCATGCCGAAGGCGAACCCGGAGTACTCCTCCGGGTCGATCCCGGCCGCGCGCAGCACGTTCGGATTGACCATGCCGCAGCCGCCCCACTCGATCCAGCGGGCACCACCGACGAAGGTCGGGTGCCAGACGTCCAGCTCGGCGCTGGGCTCGGTGAAGGGGAAGTAGTTCGGCCGCAGGCGGATGCGCGCGTCGTCGCCGAAGAGGATCCGCGCGACGTGCTCGAGGGTGCCGCGCAGGTGCGCCATGGTCAGGCCGCGGTCGACGGCGAGGCCCTCGAACTGCGTGAACACGGGCGTGTGCGTCGCGTCGAGCTCGTCGGTGCGGTACACCCGGCCCGGAGCGATCACGTACAGCGGCAGCGGGCGCTCGAGCATCGAGCGGATCTGCACCGGCGAGGTGTGCGTTCGCAGCACCAGGTGCGAGTCGACGGGGTCGACGAAGAAGGTGTCCTGCATGGCGCGGGCCGGGTGGTCCTCGTCGAAGTTCAGGGCGTCGAAGTTGAACCACTCGTTCTCGAGCTCCGGCCCCTCCGCGATCTCCCAGCCCATCCCGACGAACACGTCGGCGATCGACTCCTGGAGCAGAGAGAGGGGGTGGCGGGCGCCGCGGCGCACGAAGCTGGCACCGGCGGTGACGTCCACGCGCTCGGCCTCGAGCGCGGCCGCGTCCTCGGCCTCGACGAGCTCGGCCTCGCGGGCGGCGTAGGCGTCGCCCACCTGCTTGCGGGCACCGCCGACGAGCTTGCCGGACGCCGCCTTGTGCTCAGGCGGGACGGAGCGCATCTGCGCGTTGAGGCGGGCGAGGGCGGACCCCTCGCCGAGGTGGGCGGCTCGGGCGGACTTCAGAGCGGCGGAGTCGCCCGCCGCGCCGATGGCGGCGAGGGCGTCGGCGACCGCCGCGAAGACGGCCTCGTCGGTGATCGGGTTGCTGTCTGACACGATCCCCCAGTGTAGGCGAGGGCCTCCGCCCCCTCCCGCCGCCCGCGCGCGGTGCTCGTCGCGCTCGCCCGCGGCCAGGCCCCCGTCTGCGCCGACGGCTCTCGAAGCCCCGCCACCGGCGTTGCTCGACCAGCAGGGGCGGGTTCTCGCTACGCCGGGGTCGGAGGCTGCTCGACCGGCAGGAAGCTGGGCGCCGCCGGACGGGAAGACGCCCGGACCGATCGCGACTCCCCGATCACCACCGCCTCCGCGTCGACGACGCCGGAGCGGAGCACCACCGCTCGATGCTCTGAGCGATCGCCGGACCCTCGAGGCGAACAGGAGAATCGCGTGTCAGCGATTCTCCGTAGCCGGACGCAGGACGCTCTGCGGAACCCGACCCCGTCAGGAAGCCGACCGCGGTGAGGATCGCCCTCGGGCGATCCTCACAATTCAGTCCTGCACAGCGATCAGCTGCGTGTCCGTCTGCGCGCGGGCTGCGGGGTGGCCGCCGATGGTGCGGCCGCCGCGTCCGCCGCTCTTGGTGCGGATCTCGATCCACTTCGCCAGCCCCGAGAGGAGGAGGCAGATGCCGATGTAGATCGCTCCGATGACGATCGCCGCCGGGATGATCGGGCTGTCGAGGCTCGACTGGTTGCCCAGGTAGCGCGCGTAGTACAGCAGCTCGTTGTAGGTGATGATCGAGCCGAGCGCCGTGTCCTTGAGGGCGACGACGAGCTGGGCGATGATCACGGGCAGCATCGAGCGGATCGCCTGGGGGAACAGGATGAGCCGCATCACGCCGGACTTGCGCAGGCCGATCGCGTAGCCCGCCTCCTTCTGTCCTCGCGGGAGGGCTTCGATGCCGGCGCGGAAGATCTCGGAGAAGACGGAGCCGTTGTAGAGGGTCAGGGCGATGACGACGGCGAGGTAGGGGCTGAGCTTGAGGCCCGCGAACGGCAGGCCGTAGTACATCAGCATCATCAGGATCAGGACGGGGATCGCCCGGAACAGCTCGATGAAGAGCGTGACGGGGACGTTGATCCAGCGCCGGTCCGAGAGCCGGCCGATCGCCAGGAGGAGGCCGAGGACGAGGCTGGCGACGCCCGCCGTGGCGAAGGCCGCGAGCGTGCGGCCGAGGGCGCCGCCGATGCTCTGCCAGACCAGCGGGTAGCCGAACGCGCGCCACTTGGAGGCGTCGAACTGGCCGGACTCCGCGAAGCGCCAGACCACGAAGCCGAGGAAGGCCGCGATCAGCAGGACGACGACGACCCCGATGACGCGGTTGCGCACGACGGCCCGGGGGCCGGGGTTGTCGAAGAGGACGGAGCTCATCGGGCGACCCTCCACTTCTTCTCGAGCTGACGTTGGACGAGCGAGAGCAGGGTGACCAGGACCACGAAGACCAGGGCCACCCAGAGGACGACGATGAGGCTGTTCTCGCCGCGCTCGTTGAGCACGCGGACGATGGTGCCCGCCTCCGCGACCGAGAAGCCGGCGGCGACGGTGGTGTTCTTCAGCAGCGCGATCAGGACGCTCATGAGCGGCGGGATCACGGAGCGGAAGGCCTGGGGCAGGACGACCTGCGTCATCGTGAGGCCGAAGTCGAGGCCGATCGCGCGGGCCGCCTCGGCCTGGCCGATCGGCACGGTGTTGATGCCCGACCGCAGCACCTCCGCGACGTAGGTCGCGGTGTAGAGGCTGAGGGCGCAGATCGCCAGGTTCGTGTAGTCCACCTGCGGCAGGTCGAGCTTGGGGTAGCCGAAGGCGAAGAAGAACATCACCAGCGTGAGCGGGGTGTTCCGGATGGTGTTCACGTACACCGTGCCGACCGCGCGGGCGATCGGGACGGGCGAGACGCGCATCGCGCCGACCACCGTGCCGATCAGCAGGGCGAACACGAGCGAGACGCTGAAGAGGATCAGGGTGTTGCCGAAGGCCGGGACGTAGACGTCGAGGTTGTTCAACAGGACATCCATGCGGCTGGCCCTTCTGTCGGAGCGGTGGTGGTGGTCGAGGAGAGGGGACCCCCGGGCGGCGGTCGGGCCGCCCGGGGCGCCTCCTAGTAGTCGTTCACCGCCGGCTGGGTGACGGTCGTGCCGGACTGGCCGAGCGTCTCGTCGTAGATGGCGCTCCAGGTCTCGCCGCCGTCGGTCAGCATGCCGTTGACGAAGTGGCGCAGGGCGTCGTCGTCCTTCGGCAGGCCGATGCCGTAGAGCTCGGTGCTGAAGGGCTCTCCGACGACCTTGAGCTCGTCGGGCTTCTGAGCGGCGTAGCCGATCAGGATCGCGCCGTCGGTGGTGACGGCGTCGACGGTGCCGTCGGAGAGGGCGTCCACGCACTGCGAGTACGTGTCGAACTCCTCGGTCTTCACCTCGGGGTAGTTGGTGCGGATGTTCTGGATCGGGGTGGAGCCGGTGGCCGAGCACACGGTGGTGTCGGCGGTGAGGTCGTCCGGTCCGGTGATCGTGTCGTTGTCGGCCGCGACGAGCAGCTGCTGGCCGGTCTCGAAGTAGGGTCCGGCGAAGCCGACCTGCTCCTTGCGCTTGTCGGTGATCGAGTAGGTGCCGACGTAGTAGTCGATGTCGCCGTTCACGATCGACGCCTCGCGGTTGGCCGACGGGATCGCCTTGAACTCGATGGCGTCGGCCGCGAAGCCGAGCGAGGCCGCGGTCCACTTCGCGATCTCGATGTCGAAGCCGGAGCGCTCGCCGGTCGCCGCGTCGAGGTAGCCCAGCCCGGGCTGGTCCTCCTTGACGCCGATGACGACCTTGCCGTCCGCGGTCATCGCGTCGAAGGTCGGGCTGCCCTCGAGAGTGACGTCGGAGGCGACCTCGTACGCGGAGGTCCCTCCCTCGGAGCCTCCACCGGCGCCGCCGCCGGCGGTTCCGGAGTCGCCGGAGCAGCCTGCGAGGGCGAGGGTCGCTGCTGCGAGTCCCGCGGTCATGAACATGAGCCTGGTGCGCATGATCGTCCTTCCTGGGGTTCGGCCCGCCGGAGCGGGCGATGTCGGGTCGGCTCCCGGGTCACGGGTCCGACCTGCCTGGTGGCTGCTGATCGCGCTTCTAGTGCGTGATGAGCTTGGAGAGGAAGTCCTTGGCCCGGTCGGTGCGGGGCGCGGTGAAGAACGACTCCGGGTCGGTGTCCTCGAGGATCTCGCCGTCGGCCATGAACACGACGCGGTCGGCGGCCTTCCGGGCGAATCCCATCTCGTGGGTGACGACGATCATCGTCATCCCGTCCTTGGCGAGCCCGACCATCACGTCCAGGACCTCGTTGATCATCTCGGGATCGAGCGCCGAGGTCGGCTCGTCGAAGAGCATTACCTTGGGCTTCATCGCCAGCGCCCGCGCGATCGCGACGCGCTGCTGCTGCCCGCCGGAGAGCTGGGCCGGGGTCTTGGCGGCCTGGTGGCCGACGCCGACCCGGTCGAGCAGCGCCGTAGCCTGCGCCTCCGCGTCCTTGCGGGAGAGCCCGCGGACCTTGATCGGGCCGAGGGTGACGTTCTCGAGGATCGTCTTGTGCGCGAAGAGGTTGAACGACTGGAAGACCATCCCGACGTCGGCGCGGAGCGCGGCGAGGCCCTTGCCCTCCTCCGGGAGCTTCTGCCCGTCGATGGTGATGGTGCCGCCCGAGATCGTCTCGAGCCGGTTGACCGTGCGGCAGAGCGTCGACTTGCCGGATCCGGAGGGACCGAGGACCACGACGACCTCGCCCCGGTGCACCGTCAGATCGATGTCCTTCAGAGCCTGGAAGTCGCCGTAGTGCTTCTGCACCCCGGAGAGGACGACGAGGGGTTCACCGGCGGGAGCGGCGGCGCGCTCGTCTTGCGGGGCTGTGACCATGCCGTCAGAGAAGCACACGGGGATGGGCCGGTCAAATCATGAGGGAATTCTTAACCGAAGGGTAACAACGCACCCTGTTCTCCAGGTTCGCGGCACCCTCGGCCCGGTTCCTCTCAGGAACGCAGCGCGAAGGCGCTCTCGTACAGGCAGACGGAGGCCGCGGTCGCGAGGTTGAGCGACTCCGCCGCCCCGTAGATGGGCACCGCGACCACGCCGTCGACGAGGGCGAGCGACTCGTCCTCGAGGCCGCGCGCCTCGTTGCCGAAGACCCAGACGGTCGGCTGGGCGAGGTCCCCGCGTGCGCGGACGTCAAGCAGGTCCTCCCCCTTCACGTCGGCCGCGACGGAGCGCAGTCCCACGCCGCGGAGCCGGCCCAGCACGTCGGCGAGGTCGGCGCCGACCGCGACCGGGAGGTGGAAGAGCGAGCCGGTCGTGGAGCGCACGACCTTGGGATTGTAGAGGTCGACCGAGCGGCCGGACAGCACGACCGCGTCAGCGCCGGCGGCGTCGGCGGCACGGATGATCGTGCCGAGATTGCCCGGATCGCGGACCTCCTCGAGCACCGCCACGAGGCGCGGCTCGGAGGCGACGACGTCCTTGAGCGACGTGGGGAACTGACGGCAGACCGCGACGAAGCCCTGCGGAGTGACGGTGTCGGCCATCGCGTCGAGGACGTCCTCGGTCACGTACTCGATCTCCACCTCCGCCTCGGCGGCGGCGGCGACGATCTCGGGGTGCCGCTCCAGAGCGGTCGGAGTCGCGAACGACTCGACGATCAGCTCCGGGCGGTACTGCAGCGCCTCGGAGAGAGCCTGCGGGCCCTCGAGGAGGAAGAGCCCCGTCTCGAGCCGGGCCGGGCGGCGGGTGAGCTTCGCCACGGAGCGGACACGGGGAGAGCGGGGGTTGTCGAGCATGCGGCGAGCCTATCGGCGCGGTGATCGCCGCCCCCGCAGACACGGCGCGGGAGGGCCCGCCGACGACGGAGGGGGCCGCGACCTCTCGGTCGCGACCCCCTCCGGGAAGCCGTGCTGACTACGCTGCGGCCTTGGGCGCCGAGGTGTCGGCGGGCAGCGCGCTCTTCGCGGTCGCGACGAGCGAGGCGAACGTGGCCGGCTCGGTGATCGCGAGGTCCGCGAGGATGCGGCGGTCGACCTGGACGCCGGCCAGGGCGAGGCCCTGGATGAAGCGGTTGTAGGTCAGACCGTTCGCGCGGGACGCGGCGTTGATGCGCTGGATCCAGAGACGACGGAACTCGCCCTTCTTGGCGCGGCGGTCGCGGTACGAGTAGACGAGGGAGTGGGTGACCTGCTCCTTCGCCTTGCGGTAGAGGCGCGACCGCTGGCCGCGGTAGCCCGAGGCGCGCTCGAGGATGACGCGACGCTTCTTGTGGGCGTTGACGGCCCTCTTCACTCTTGCCATTGCTGTTTCTTCCTATCGATCCGTGTCGGCTGAGTAGCGACCACGCGGCGCAGCGGGCTGCGCCGGCGGTGGGCTACAGACCGAGAAGCTTCTTGGCGACCTTGGCGTCCTGCGGGGCGAGGACCTGGTCCTGGTTGAGGCGGCGCGTGCGAACGCTGGACTTGGATTCCAGGTTGTGACGCATGCCGGCCTGCTGCTTCATGACCTTGCCGGAGCCGGTCACCTTGAAGCGCTTCTTGGCACCCGAGTGGGTCTTCATCTTGGGCATGTTCTCTCCTTGTGAACGTCACTCCGCGCTCGGCGGGGCGAAACCGGTGCCCCGCGAGCGGGGCGTCCACCGGCCCCGAGGCCGGGGCGGCGAAGTACTAGACGGACTCGGCCTCGGCCGTGTCCTCGGGGGTGTTGGCCTCGCGACGAGCGGCGCGGACCGCATTGGCCTCGGCCTTCGCCTCGGACTTGTTCTTCAGCGGGCCGATGACCATCACCATGTTGCGACCGTCGATGGTCGGGGTGGACTCGACCTGGCCGAACTCGGCCACGTCCTCCGCGAAGCGCTGGAGTAGGCGGACGCCCATCTCGGGACGCGACTGCTCGCGACCGCGGAAGAGGATCATCGCCTTGACCTTGTCGCCGGCCTTCAGGAAGCCCTCGGCGCGCTTGCGCTTGGTCTCGTAGTCGTGCTTGTCGATCTTCAGGCGGAAACGGACCTCCTTGAGGATCGTGTTCGCCTGGTTGCGACGGGCTTCCTTGAGCTTCTGAGCCTGCTCGTACTTGAACTTCCCGTAGTCCATGATCTTGGCCACGGGCGGCTTGGAGTTGGGGGCGACCTCGACCAGGTCCAGGTCTGCGTCCTGCGCGAGTCGCAGGGCGACCTCGATCTTGACGACGCCGACCTGTTCTCCTGCGGGACCCACGAGGCGGACCTCGGGGACGCGGATACGGTCGTTGGTACGGGGATCGCTGATTGCGTTTCTCCTCTGATCTCGGTGAGTGCAGCTGCGCTGCCGGAGTCTTCTCCAGCGCACCCGAGAGAGGTGATCGTCCCGTCCACGTCGTGCCTGCAGCACGGCGCTCGCACCCTGTGACGCGGTTCCCGAGGCGGACCTCGAGAGCCGCAGCCCTGCCTCCGGTGGTCTGACGACCCTCGGGGGCGGAGTGCTTCTGACCCGGTAACCTTGTGAAGCGGTCAAGCGCGGGTGGGAGAATCTCCACTTTCGAACCGAGGACATGCCTCGGAGCCCGGACAACCATAGCAGACCGGCGGCCCGCCCGACAGACCGGATCCGGCCGCCCCTCGATCCTCTGCTCCGGCGGCCGCGCCCCTCCACCACGGACGACGAACGAAGGACCCATGGCCCAGTACGACGACGACTACACGCGACGATTCGGCGAGGACGGCGGAGCCTCCGACGTGGAGGCCGCGCGCGACATCGCGGAGGTCCCGGCGGTGGAGATCATCACCACCGCCGCCGTGCACCTGATGAGCGCGGCCGCCGTCAAGTGCGGGCTCGCCGACGAGCCCGGAGCGCAGGTCGACCTCGACGAGGCGCGCAAGCTCATCAACGCGCTCGCGGGCCTGGTCACGGCCGGGGCGCCCGACATCAGCGACATGCACGCCCGGAGCCTGCGCGACGGCCTCCGCACCCTCCAGCTCGCGTTCCGTGAGGCGTCCCCGATCGCCGACCCGATCGGCAAGGGCCCGGGCGAGAAGTGGACCGGCCCGGTCACCTGATCGGGAGTCAGCGGGCGGCGGCGAGCTGCAGCGTCATCGAGTCGACGCGTCGCGCGACGGTCTCGTCGGCCGCCCACCGCTCCCCCAGGCGCGCGACGAGGGCGCCGAGCGCGTCCTGATCGAGCCCCGGGCGCAGGCTCAGGACCACCACGAGCTCGGGGCCCGCGAGGCGCTGCTCCGGGTCTCCCGCGCGCACCTCGAGCGAGGCGACCGCCCGTTCCCCCTCCGCAGCCGCGCGCAGAGCCAGGAGCACCTCCGCATCGGCGGGGGCCGGCCGCCAGGCGCCGCCCTCCGCGATCGCCCAGAGGGCCGGGCGCCGGACCGCGAACTCCCGCTCGGACGCGGGATCGAGGACCATCACCTCGGTGCCCTCCGCGACGGCCGCCAGGGCCGCGCGGCGCCCGTCGACAGGGACGGGACGGGCGGCCGGGTCCCACCGGCGCATGCTCTCGACGCCGCTGAAGACGGGGAGCACCGTGCGGCCGTCGGGTCCGGCGACCGTGACGATCGCGAGCTCCTGCGTCTTGTCCGCCCGGAGTCCCCCGACTCCCTCGGCCTCCTCGCCGAGGCGGGCGACCAGCGGGATGAGCAGGCGGGACGTGCGTATCGCGTCGACCACGGCCTCCGGGCCGCGAGTGCCGCGGGCGAAGGACTCGAGCGCTGCGACCAGCGGCTCAGGGGCGCTTCCGTCGTCCTCCGGTGCTGCGCTCGGCTCGAAGTGCCGGCCCGCCCAGGGGGTGCCGGCCGAGTCGGTCAGATGCGCCGGGAGCGGGCGGGGCTCACTCGGATGCGACATCCAGGGCCTCCGCGAGCGTGAACGCGCCCGCGTACAGCGCCTTGCCGACGATCGCGCCCTCGAGCCCCTGGGGCACGAGGTCGCGCAGAGCGGCGATGTCGTCGAGGTTCGAGATGCCGCCCGAGGCGATCACGGGGCGGTGGGTGCGGGCCATGACCTGCTCGAGGAGCTCGAGGTTCGGGCCCTTGAGCGTGCCGTCCTTCGTGACGTCGGTGACGACGTAGCGGGTGCAGCCGGCCTCCTCCAGGCGGTCGAGGACCTGCCAGAGGTCGCCGCCCTCCTTGGTCCAGCCGCGCGCGGCGAGCGTGGTGCCCCGGACGTCGAGCCCGACGGCGATCTGGTCGCCGTACTGCGCGATGACGCTCGCGGCCCACTCGGGGTTCTCGAGCGCCGCGGTGCCGAGGTTGATGCGCTTCGCGCCGGCGCTCAGCGCGGACTCGAGGCTGCGGTCGTCGCGGATCCCGCCGGAGAGCTCGACGTTGACGCCCTTCACCTGCCGGATGACCTTCTTCATGATGCCGTGGTTGTCGCCGCGGCCGAAGGCGGCGTCGAGGTCGACGAGGTGGATCCACTCCGCGCCCTGGTCGGCCCAGTCGCCCGCGGCGTCGATCGGGTCGCCGTAGTTGGTCTCGGTCCCGGCCTCGCCCTGCGTGAGCCGCACGGCCCTGCCGCCCGCCACGTCGATCGCAGGCAGGAGGACCAGGCCCGGGGCCTTGGTGAACTCGCTCATCGTCATCCTCAGTCTCGGAGCCGGTGCCGGCCCCTGGAGGCGCCGACCACCGGCCGATCCTAGTTCGTGCGGAGGGTGCCCAGCCAATTGGCCAGCAGCCGGAGCCCGGCGGCCCCCGACTTCTCGGGGTGGAACTGCGTGGCCGAGAGCGGCCCGTTCTCGACCGCGGCGATGAAGGGGCCTCCGTGATCGGCCCAGGTGACCGCGGGACGCGGGAAGGGGGGCATGACATCGAGCGACCACTCGCGGGCGCCGTAGGAGTGCACGAAGTAGAAGCGCTCCTCGGCGATGCCGTCGAAGAGCACCGAGCCCTCGGGAGCGGAGACGGTGTTCCAGCCCATGTGCGGGACGACCTCGGCCGGGAGGAGGTCCACCGTCCCCGGCCACTCGCCCAGGCCCTCGCTCTCGACCCCGCGCTCGACGCCGCGCTCGAAGAGCACCTGCATCCCGACGCAGATGCCCAGGACGGGGCGCCCGCCGGCGAGGCGCTTCTCGATGATCTCGCCGCCGCGGGCGCGGGTCAGCGCCGACATCACGGCGTCGAAGGCGCCGACGCCGGGCACGAGGAGGCCGTCCGCCTCCAGCGCCCGCTGCCGGTCCCCCGTCAGCTCGACGTCGGCCCCGGCGAGCTCGAGCGCCTTGACGGCGGAGTGCACGTTCCCCGAGCCGTAGTCGTAGACCACGACGGAGGGGCGGGCCGAGCTCACAGCGCGCCCTTCGTCGACGGCACGCCGGGGACGAGCGGGTCGAGGGCCTTGGCCTGACGGAAGGCGCGGGCGAACGCCTTGAACTCCGCTTCGGCGATGTGGTGCGGGTCCCTGCCGCCGAGCACCGTGACGTGCACGGTGAGGCCGGCGTTGAACGCGATCGCCTCGAAGACGTGGCGCACCATCGACCCGGTGAAGTGGCCGCCGATCAGGTGCAGCGCGAAGCCCTCCGGCTCGCCGGTGTGCACGAGGTAGGGGCGCCCCGAGATGTCGACGACGGCCTGCACGAGCGCCTCGTCGAGGGGGACGAGCGCGTCGCCGAAGCGGGAGATCCCGGCCTTGTCGCCGAGCGCCTGACGGATGGCCGTGCCGAGCACGATGCCGATGTCCTCCGCGGTGTGGTGGATGTCGATCTCGATGTCGCCGCGGGCCCGGACGTGCAGGTCCGTGAGCGAGTGCTTCGCGAACGCCGTCAGCAGGTGGTCGAAGAAGGGCACGCCGGTCTCGAGATCGGCGACGCCCGTGCCGTCGAGGTCGAGGGAGAGCTCGATGCTCGACTCGCTGGTGGCACGGCTGAGGGAGGCGGTGCGCCCGGGTGCGGCGCTCGGGGAGGTCATGCCTCCCAGTCTATTCGCGCCGCGTCGCCGCCCCCGGGCGGAGCTCACTCGCGCGAGAGCGCCACCGTGGCGTCGGCCGACGGTGCGGGGAGGGAGGCGAGCGCCTCGAGGAACGCGGTCGTCTCCTCCTCGGTGCCGGCGCTGACACGGAGGTGGTTCGGGATGCCGACGTCGCGGATGAGGACGCCGTGGGCGAGCAGGCCCTCGAACATCGCGGCCGGATCCGCGACGCCGCCGAAGAGGACGAAGTTGCTGCCGGTCGTGTACGGGCGGTAGCCGAGGGCGCGCAGTCCGTCGATCATCCGGTCGCGCTGCACGATGATCTCGCCGACCATGGCGAGCATCTCGTCGGCGTGAGCGAGGGCGGCGGTCGCGGCGGCCTGGGTGAGGGCCGACAGGTGGTACGGGAGGCGGACGAGGCGGAGCGCGTCGATCACCGCGGGGTCGGCGGCGAGGTAGCCCAGGCGGACACCGGCGAAGGCGAAGGCCTTGCTCATGGTGCGGGACACGAGCAGGCGCGGTCGCCCGGGGAGGAGGCTCAGCGCGGTGGGCGCGCCCCTGCCGGCGAACTCGGCGTACGCCTCGTCGACGACGACGATGCCGTCGGTCGCGTCGTAGACAGCCTCGATCACGGCGAGGTCGAGCGGCGTCCCGGTCGGGTTGTTCGGAGCGCAGAGGAAGACGATGTCGGGCCGGGCCCGGCGCACCTGCTCCGCGGCGTACTCGGCTCCGATCTCGAACTCCGCCTCGCGCGGAGCGGGGATCCACTCCGTTCCGCTCCCCGACGCGAGGATCGAGTACATCGAATAGGTGGGCGCGAACCCCAGCAGCGAGCGCCCGGGACCGCCGAACGCCTGAAGGACGTGCTGGAGCACCTCGTTCGATCCGTTCGCAGCCCACACGCCGTCCGCGGTGAGCCCGTGACCGAGGTAGCCGGCGAGGGAGTCGCGCAGCTCTCGGAACTCGCGGTCGGGGTACCGGTTGACGGTGCGCAGCGCCTCCGTGACCCGCCCGACGATGTCGGCGATCACGTCGTCCGGGACCGGGTGGGTGTTCTCGTTGACGTTGAGGGCGACGGGCACGACCGCCTGGGGTGCACCGTACGGGTGCCTGCCTCGGAGGTCGTCGCGGAGGGGTAGGTCATCGAGAGTCGTCACCAGGGAATGGTAGCGAAGCACCCGGCGCGGACGTCCGGGCAGCCCGGCTCAGCGAGCGGTGTCGTACTCGGCCGGGACCGCGAGGCGCTGCCCGGGCTCGACGCCCGCGCTCGAGAGCTGGTTGAGGGAGAGGATGTCGTCGACCACGTCGCGCGGGTCCGCCTGCGGGGCGAGCTCCTCGGCGAGCGACCAGAGCGACTCGCCCGCGTGAACGGTGACGTACTGGAACTCGACCGCAGCGGCGTCGCTCGACGCGACCGCTCCACCGCCGTTGAGCCCGAAGGCGAAGGCGCCCGCCACGATCGGCAGGGCCCCCAGAGCGGCCACCACGGCGCGGCCGCGGCGCGTGAGGCGCAGACGGGTGCGAACGATCCGCGCTTCGCCGAACGCGTTCATCGGCTCGGGAGCGGACGGCAGTACCTCGACGGGCCGAGCCGCGGACGAGCGCTGGAGCGGGCGGGAGGTGAGCTGTGCGGTCATGGGATCGCTCCTTTCAACAGGGATTCGGGGAGGCCCTCGGCCGGGAGGGCCGCCCCGAACGCCTGTACCGAACATATCTTCGAACGACGGAGCGGTCAAGGGACCGTCCGGCTGATCCGCGGGCGGACACGCGCGCGACACACTCGAACGAATGTTCCGGGTCGTGAGTTCCGGCGGATACAGTTTCGAGAGCCTGGTCGTAGTAGAGCAGCGACCACCGACATTCCTTGTCGGGTCGCGACCGGGCGGGCGCGCACGCGGCGTGCGCACCGGGAAGAGGGAGCATCGTGAGCGACGCGCAGAGGGCCGGGACCCCGGCCGCCAAGACGAAGGCGGCCGCAGGCCGCCGCCGGAAGAGCCTGAGCGCCAAGCAGCTCGCGATCCTCGACGCGATCCAGCGCTCGGTGTCGAGCCGCGGCTACCCGCCGAGCATGCGCGAGATCGGCGACGCGGTCGGCCTCGCCTCGCTGTCGAGCGTCACCCACCAGCTCAACCAGCTCGAGCTCAGCGGCTACCTGCGCCGTGACCCGAACCGGCCCCGCGCCCTCGAGATCCTCATCGACGTCCCCAGCTCGACGGAGGACGACGGGTCGTTCGAGTCGACCGCGACGGTCGGCGACGCGGCGATGGTCCCCCTCGTCGGCCGGATCGCGGCGGGCGTGCCGATCATGGCCGACCAGCAGATCGACGAGGTGTTCCCGCTTCCCCGGCAGCTCGTCGGCAAGGGCGAGCTCTTCATGCTCAAGGTCGTCGGCGAGTCGATGATCGACGCCGCGATCTGCGACGGCGACTGGGTCGTGGTCCGCTCGCAGCGCACCGCCGAGAACGGCGAGATCGTGGCGGCCATGCTCGACGGCGAGGCCACCGTCAAGGTGCTGCGCCAGCGCGACGGCCACACCTGGCTGCTGCCCCGCAACTCCAACTTCGAGCCGATCCTCGGCGACGAGGCAGAGGTGCTCGGGAAGATCGTGGCGGTCCTCCGCTCGGTCTGACACCGGGCGTGCAGGAGGGGCCCGACCGGCGTGCAGCCGGTCGGGCCCCTCCTGCATTCGACGGGCACGGGCGATCGGGGCGCGCGCCCCTCCGTCGCGGTCACGGGAAGGCGGAGGAGAGCTGCCGACACGAGATCGCCGAACCCTCCGACCTCCGGAGCGGGTCGATGATGCGGGACGCCGCTCCCCCTCCCGGATGCGCCGAGCGCCCGCCGCCCGGACGGGGAGACAGGCGCTCGGGTGGTGGCGATCAGGCCTGGACGGCCGCGCGCGGAACCGCGAAGTCGGTGAGCGAGCCCGCCAGGTCGGCGTGCACGAGGGCGACCACGTGGGTGCCGCCCTCGACGTACTGCGTCGACAGGATCCGGCCGCTGCGGTGCAGATGCGAGATCACGTCGCCCCGGTCGTACGGCACGAGCAGATCGATCTCGACGTCCGGCTCGGGCAGGATCTCGGCGATCCGCGCCTCCAGCTCGTCGATGCCCTCGCCGCTGCGCGCCGACACGAAGACCGCGTCGGGAGCGAGACCGCGCAGCACCAGCCGCGTGCCCTCGTCCACCAGATCGGCCTTGTTGAAGGCGATGATCTCGGGGATGCTGCGGGCGCCCACCTCGCCGATCACGTCGCGCACGGTGGCGATCTGCCCGGCCGGATCGGGGTGGGAGGCGTCCACGACGTGGACGATCACATCGGAGTCCGCGACCTCCTCGAGCGTCGACCGGAAGGCCTCGACGAGCTGGTGCGGAAGCGCTCGCACGAAGCCGACCGTGTCGGCGAGCGTGTAGAGGCGCCCGTCCTTCGTCTGGGCCTTGCGGACGGTGGCGTCGAGGGTCGCGAAGAGTGAGTTCTCGACGAGGACGCCCGCGTGCGTCATCCGGTTCAGCAGGCTCGACTTGCCGGCGTTCGTGTACCCCGCGATCGCCACCGAGGGGACGGCGTTGCGCTTGCGGTTCGCGCGCTTGGCCTCGCGGGCGGGCTTCATCGCCGTGATCTGCTTGCGCAGGCGCGCCATGCGGGTGTGGATGCGGCGACGATCGAGCTCGATCTTCGTCTCACCCGGACCGCGCGAGCCCATTCCGGCTCCCGCGCCCACCTGACCGCCGGCCTGGCGGGACATCGACTCGCCCCAGCCGCGCAGTCGCGGGAGCAGGTACTCGAGCTGCGCGAGCTCGACCTGCGCCTTGCCCTCGCGGCTCTTCGCGTGCTGGCTGAAGATGTCGAGGATCACCGCGGTGCGGTCGATCACCTTGACCTTCACCACGTCCTCCAGCGCGCGGCGCTGGCTCGGTGCGAGCTCGGTGTCGGCGACGACCGTGTCCGCACCGAGGGCCGCGACGAGCCCCGCGAGCTCCTGGGCCTTGCCCTTGCCGAGGTAGGTGCTCGGATCGGGGTGCGGGCGGCGCTGGAGCAGGCCGTCGAGGACCGTCGCTCCCGCCGTCTCCGCGAGCGCTGCGAGCTCGTGCAGCGAGTTCTCCGCGTCCTCCAGAGAGTTCTGCGAGTACACGCCGATGAGCACGACGTTCTCCAGGCGCAGCTGGCGGTACTCGACCTCCGTCACGTCCTCGAGCTCGGTCGAGAGGCCGGCGACGCGTCGCAGCGCCTGCCGGTCGTCGCGGTCGAACTGCTCGCCGTCGCTGTTCTCGCCCTCGTGGCCGGCGCTCTGCAGCGCCTGGGCTCCACCCGCGACGAAGCGCGAGTACCCTGCCGAACGCGACTGCGCGTTCGCCAGGACCCTCGAGACGACGTCCACGGCCTCGGTCGTGTCGGTCTCGTTCAGGTCTTCCGTCATCCGGATAACACTAACTCCTCAGGTCTTGATAGGTTCACTTCTCATGGCCGCCGAGCACTACTTCTCGAGTACTCCCGACGGCGTCCTCCGGCCCCGCAGGATCCAGGCCCGCCTGGCCGGCCGCGACCTCGAGGTCACGACGGCAGGAGGGATGTTCAGCCCCGGTCACGTCGATCTCGGCACACGCGTCCTGCTGGACGCGGTGCCAGACGCCCCCGCTGACGGGGACCTGCTGGACCTCGGCTGCGGCTGGGGCCCGATCGCCCTCGCGCTCGCCCTCGCCTCCCCCGACGCCCGGGTGTGGGCGGTCGACGTCAACCAGCGGGCGCTCGAGCTGGTCCGTCGCAACTGCGAGGAACTCGGCGTCCTCAATGTCAACGCCGTGCTGCCCGAGGATGTTCCCGACGACGTCCGCTTCCGCACGGTGTGGTCGAACCCGCCGATCCGCATCGGCAAGGAGGAGCTGCACCTCCTGCTCGAGCGCTGGCTGCCGCGGCTCGAGGAGGGCGCGGACGCCTGGCTCGTCGTGCAGCGCAACCTCGGCTCAGACTCGCTCCAGACCTGGCTGGGCGCCGCGTTCGCCGGGCGGCTCGACGTGGAGCGCGTCTCCTCGGCGAAGGGCTTCCGCGTGCTCCGGGCGACCCGCCTGGCCTGACCGGGTCCTCAGTCGATCCGGATCGTCCCGGTGAAGACGAGGTCGGCCGGGCCGGAGAGCCCGACGTGCTCGCCCTCCTCCGCCGCGAACATCGTCACGCCGAGCGTGCCGCCCGGGACCTCCACGCGCCAGGCCTGCGGAGCGCGGGCTCCCGCCCAGTAGCGCACCGCCAGTGCCGCCGCTGCGGCACCCGTGCCGCAGCTCAGGGTCTCGCCGCTGCCGCGCTCGTGCACGCGCATCCGGATCCGCCCGATGCCGTCGTGGACCAGGGGCTCGCCGGGTACCACGAACTCGACGTTCGCGCCGTCCTCGGGCTCCGGGTCGAGCTGCGGGATGTAGGAGAGGTCGGCGGAGTCGAGCTCCTCGTCGTTGCTGAGGGCGACGACCACGTGCGGATTGCCGAGGTCGATCCCCAGACCGGGGCGCGCGACCTTGAGCTCCTTCGCCCGCACCAGGGGCTCGCCGCCCGCCAGCTCCCAGCGGCCGAGGTCGACCTGGAACCCGGCACCACTGCGGGTCACGTCGCGGACGCCGGCGCGGGTGCCGATCGGGAGGGTGTCGCCGGGCTCGAGCGTCGCCAGGCCGCCCGCGAGCAGGAACGCGGCGTAGACGCGGATGCCGTTGCCGCACATCTCGGCGATCGAGCCGTCGGCGTTGCGGTAGTCCATGAACCACTCCGCCTCGCTCTCCTCGGCCAGGGCCGCGGCACCCTCCGGGATCGCGCGGGAGCGGACGGCACGGATGACGCCGTCGGCGCCGACGCCGAAGTGGCGGTCGCAGATCATCGCGATCTGCGCGGGCGAGAGGTCGACCTCACCGTCCGGGTCGCTGAAGAGCACGAAGTCGTTGCCGGTGCCCTGGCCCTTGGTGAAGTGCAGCTCGATCGTCATGGCGCACAGCCTAGCGAGGAGCGGGAGAGGCGGCCTGGGCGGCGGCGTGCGCCCGCGACACCAGGTCCGGCGCGTCGTACGGGAGCCGGTGGGCGCCGGCGTAGCGCCGGAACCAGCTGTTCTGCCGGCGTGCGTAGCGGCGCGTGAGCGCCTGCGTCGCCGCGATCGCCTCGTCCTCGCGGAGGACGCCGGCACGCTGGGCGAGCGCCTGGGCGTACCCGATGGCCCGCCCCGCGGTGACTCCGAGCTCCAGGCCGAGGGGGACGAGCCGCTCGACCTCGTCGAGCATTCCCGCCGCCCACATCCGCTCCACCCGCCGGTCGAGGCGCTGCACCAGCTCCTCCCGCGGAGCCTCGAGGAACAGGAGGGAGGCGGGGCGCCACGGAACCGGCTCGTCGGACATCAGCGCGCTGTGCGTGCTCCCGCCGGTGAGCTCCGCGATCTCGAGCGCGCGGACGATGCGCCGGGCGTTGTGCGGACCGATCCGCTCGGCCACTCCGGCGTCGATCCGGCGCAACCGCTCGACGAGGGCGCCCAGGCCCTCCCGCTCGGCGGTCTCCTCGAGCCGGCGCCGGACGGCCGGGTCGGCGCCCGCGAACGAGAACTCGAAGACGACGCTGGAGACGTACAGACCGGAGCCCCCGACGAGGATCGGCGTCGCCCCGCGCGCCAGCACGCTCTCGATCACGCGCCGCGCCTCGCTCTGATAGCGGGCGACCGACGCCTCCTCCGTCACGTCGAGGACGTCGAGCAGGTGGTGCGGGACGCCCCGACGCTCGTCGGCGGGCAGCTTCGCGGTGCCGATGTCCATCCCGCGGTAGAGCTGCATCGCGTCGGCGTTCACGATCTCAGCGGCGCCGCCGTCCTGCCGGATCGCCTCGGCGAGATCGAGCGAGAGGTCGGACTTGCCCGTGCCGGTCGCGCCGACGACCGCGATCAGCTCCGGCGCGGTATCGGGGGCTCCGGTCTCAGCGCTCGCCATCGAGGGCGTCGTAGATCGGCGTCGTCAGCGTGCCGGCGTCGCGCACGCGCAGCGACGGCAGGCCCAGCGAGACCCGGGGCGCCCCGCTCGCGCCCGGGGCGGCCGGAACTCCGCAGGACTCGGTCTGCGCCCGGTCCCAGGCGTCGCCCGCGCGGGTGCGGCGGATGCGGAGCGGCGCGCCGTCGGGCGAATCCGCCAGGAGGTAGAAGGGGGCGGCACGGGTGACCCGGACGGAGACCACGTCTCCGGGACGCGGCTGCTCGGAGCCCTCGGGCACGTCGAAGTGCACCAGACGGCTGTCCTCGGCGCGTCCGCTCAGCCGGTGCGTCTCCGTGTCGCGGCGGCCCTCGCCGGTCGCGACGAGGACCTCGACCTCTCGGCCGACGACGGTGCAGTTCTCGTGCTCGCTGATCGCGTCCTGCAGGGCGACGAGCCGCTCGTAACGCTCCTGGACGACCGCCTTGGGGATCTGGTCGGGCAGCGTCGCGGCCGGGGTGCCGGGCCGGACGGAGTACTGGAAGGTGAAGGCGGAGGCGAAGCGGGCCGCCTCGACCACCCGCAGGGTCTCCTGGAAGTCGGCCTCCGTCTCGCCGGGGAAGCCCACGATGATGTCGGTGCTGATTGCCGCGTGCGGGATGCGATCACGCACCCGGTCGAGGATCCCGAGGAACTTCTCGGAGCGGTAGGAGCGGCGCATCGCTTTGAGGACGCGGTCGGAGCCGGACTGGAGCGGCATGTGCAGCTGCGGCATCACCGCCGGCGTCTCGGCCATGGCGTCGATCACGTCGTCGGTGAAGGCCGCGGGATGGGGGCTCGTGAAGCGGATCCGCTCGAGCCCGTCGATGGTGCCCGCCGCGCGGAGCAGCTTCGAGAACGCCTGGCGATCGCCGAACTCGACGCCGTAGGAGTTCACGTTCTGGCCGAGAAGGGTGACCTCGATCGCGCCGTCGTCCACGAGCGCCTGGATCTCGGCGAGCACGTCGCCGGGGCGCCGGTCCTTCTCCTTGCCTCGGAGCGAGGGGACGATGCAGAAGGTGCAGGTGTTGTTGCAGCCGACCGAGATCGAGACCCAGCCGCTGTAGGTCGAGTCGCGCTTCGTGGGGAGCGTGGAGGGGAAGACATCGAGCGATTCGAGGATCTCGAGCTGCGCCTCGTCGTTGTGGCGGGCGCGCTCGAGCAGGCTCGGGAGGGCGCCCATGTTGTGCGTGCCGAAGACCACGTCGACCCACGGGGCACGGTCGAGGATGACGTTCTTGTCCTTCTGCGCGAGACAGCCGCCGACCGCGATCTGCATCCCCTCGTGTCGGCGCTTCACCGACGCGAGGTGGCCGAGGTTGCCGTAGAGCTTGTTGTCGGCGTTCTCGCGCACCGCGCAGGTGTTGATCACGACGACGTCGGCCTCGGCTCCATCGGCGGACACGTAGCCCGCCGCCTCGAGCGAACCGCTCAGCCGCTCGGAGTCGTGCACGTTCATCTGGCACCCGAACGTACGGACCTCGTAGGTCCTCGGCCGGGTCTCGGCGACGGGCGACGGGGCGGTACCGAGCGTGCTCATGGTGTGGGATTCTACGCTCCGGTCGGACCGCTCCCGGCCCGCCGTGTCAGCGGAAGCGGACGCTCGACCCCGGCTTGCGGATCGTCTCGCGGACGACGCGCTGCACGAGTCCGCCGGCGTAGCCGCGGCGCGCGAGGAATCCCGTGAGCCGGCGCTCGGCGACCTCGTCGGAGAGAGAGCGCAGGCTCGGCAGGCGCTTGCGCGCGAGCTCGAGCGCCGTGCGGTACTCGTCGTCGCCGTCCAGCTCGTCGAGCGCTGACGCGATCGCCTCGGGGTCGATCTTCCGCGCGCGCAGCTCCTGCTGGATGGAGGAGCGGCCGAGCTTCTTGCGGTCACGGAGCGAGACGACCAGCTGCTCCGCCATGCGGAGGTCGTCGAGGTAGCCGAAGCGCGTGAAGCGCTCGAGGATCTCGAGGGCGTCCTTCTCGGCGACGCCCTCCGTGTAGAGGCGCGCCTCGACCTCGGCGACCGAGAGGCTCTTGCGGGAGAGCCCCCGTACGATCCGATCCGCGACCTGCTCGGGATCGATCTCCTCCGGGATCTCGATCGCGTCGTCGTCGTCCGCGTTCTCGACGAACGCCGGCGCGCGCCGGGCGACATGAGCCGAGAGCTCGGCGATCCGCTCGGAGGCCGGAGACGCGGCGCCCCCGACGGCGGAGCCTTCCAACTCGCCTGCGGCCGCCCCGGGAGCACTGGTACGCGGCGTTCCGGCTCCGGACGGATCCGGAAGCGACCCGGCCCCGTCGGCGTCCGGCGCCGCCGGAGCCCAGCCCTCGTCGCCCGCCGCACCCCGGTCGACCCAGGGCAGGAAGGCCACGGGGCGGCCCTTCGCCCCCTCCGCGGCCTTCTCCGCCACGGGCTAGGCGCCCTTGCGCACGGGCTGCTTGGTCTCGATCGCGACCGGCGCGGCCTCGACGGCCGCGTTCGGGTCGACGATCACGCCGAGCTTGACCAGGATGCGCTTCTCGATCTCGGCGGCCACATCGGGGTTGTCGATGAGGAACTGGCGCGCCTTCTCCTTGCCCTGGCCGAGCTGGTCGCCGTCGTAGGTGTACCAGGCGCCCGACTTGCGGACGATCTCGTGCTCGACACCGAAGTCGATCAGGCTGCCCTCGCGGGAGATGCCGACGCCGTAGAGGATGTCGAACTCGGCCTGCTTGAAGGGCGGGGCCATCTTGTTCTTCACGACCTTGACGCGGGTGCGGTTGCCGACCGCGTCGGTGCCGTCCTTCAGCGTCTCGATGCGGCGGATGTCGAGGCGGACCGACGCGTAGAACTTGAGCGCCTTGCCGCCCGCCGTGGTCTCGGGGCTTCCGAAGAAGACGCCGATCTTCTCGCGCAGCTGGTTGATGAAGATCATCGTGGTGTTCGTGGTGTTCAGTCCGCCGGTCAGCTTGCGCAGCGCCTGGGACATGAGGCGCGCCTGCAGGCCGACGTGGGAGTCGCCCATCTCGCCCTCGATCTCGGCACGCGGCACGAGGGCCGCGACGGAGTCGATCACGATGAGGTCGATCGAGCCCGAGCGCACGAGCATGTCGGCGATCTCGAGCGCCTGCTCTCCGGTGTCGGGCTGCGACACGAGGAGGGAGTCGATGTCGACGCCGAGCTTCTTGGCGTACTCGGGGTCGAGCGCGTGCTCCGCGTCGATGAAGGCGGCGATGCCGCCGTTGCGCTGCGCGTTCGCGATCGCGTGCAACGTGAGGGTGGTCTTTCCGGAGGACTCGGGGCCGTAGATCTCGACGATGCGGCCACGCGGGAGCCCGCCGATCCCGAGCGCGACGTCGAGCGCGATCGAACCGGTCTGGATCACCTCGACGGGAGCGCGGTCGTCGCTTCCGAGGCGCATGACGGCGCCCTTGCCGAACTGGCGGTCGATCTGGGCGAGTGCGGTCTCGAGGGACTTCTCGCGGTCGGAGGAACTGGGCATGGCCGTCTCGCTCTCGTGTTCGTGGTGGTGTCGCCTACAGGCTGTCGCGACATGCCGGCGGCTGTCGGAGTGACAGTGCCGGCCGGCTGCGACAAGGCGGTGAAGCAGGTCCGTTCAGGTGTCTCCGACGGTACGCCCGACCACCGACATCGGGGCCGAGCGAGAGCGACTCCGTGGAGACGGGGCCGATCCTGCTTCTGTGAAGGAGCCTAGACCCGTTCGAACACGGATTCGAGCAAGAGCCTTCGGCGTGTCGAACACGGCTTCGGCGACGGGAGCTTCAGCGGTGGCGCTTCCGCGCATCCACGCCGTGCCAGCGGGCCTCCGGGACGTCGTTGGCGCGGCAGAGGGCGAGCCAGACCTCGCGCGGCTCCGCTCCGTCCGCGAGGGCGCGCTCGGCGGTGCGGCCCCCGAGCTCGGTCAGCACGAGGTCCGAGACCAGGACACGGGCGTACGCGCCGCCGAACTCGTCGTCCACCAGCTGCCGGAACTCGCTCAAGCGCATGCGTCCACGGTAGCCGCTGCCCGGAGGCCGCACTCCCCGGGAACGCCGAAGGGCGCCCGGCCGGAGCCTGGGCGCCCTTCGCGTGGAACGGGTGCGGTGAGTGGAGGGGACGGAATCCGACTACTGCGTGACGAGGTCCGCGTCGAAGCCGGCGACCATGTCGGCCGGGATGGTGTCGGGGATGGTGTCGATGCCCTCGATGACGGCGAGACGATCGCCGACCTCGCGCATGATCACCGAGATGGGGGTGTCGAGGGCGTCGGCGACAGAGGCGAGGATCTCCGAGGAGGCCTCCTTCTGACCGCGTTCGACCTCGCTCAGGTAGCCGAGCGCAACGCTCGCCTTGCTCGCCACCTGACGGAGCGTACGACCTTTCTGCAGGCGAAAGTCCCTGAGGACATCGCCGATCTCCTGACGAACTAGAACCACTGGACCCTCCTTCTCCACGTCAACCGCATGTCGTGCACCTGCACCGCGAACACGAGCGCCGGAGATTCCGGAGCGGATGATCGGGGGGCTGGGACGAGAGAACCGGATAGCTGTTCACTACCCGGTTCGTATGGTGTCGACTCTAATACCGGATGACTGGACTTTGCGTGTGAGCGACACCAGTTGTAACCGGGCCGCAATGCGGCGCATTCCGATTCCCGGAGGGCCCTCGCTGGGTATCCGCCTCATGCGCCGCGGGAGATCAGCTCCGCACCGAGGGCGAGGGCCGCGTCGACCGAGGCGGCGCGGATCGCGGCGCGGTCGCCGTCGAACCGGTGCTCGCGGACCAGCTCGTCTTCGCCGAGGACGGCCGCCACGAAGACGGTGCCGACGGCCGCATCCCCCTGCGGATCCGGACCGGCGACCCCCGTCGTCGCCAGGCCGAGCGTCGGACGCCCGTCGGCTGCGAGCCGCGAGGACGCTCCGCGCGCCATCTGCACGGCAACCCCGGGATCGACGGGACCCCGCTCGCCGAGGACGCGCGCGTCGACCCCGAGGAGCCGGTCCTTGAGGTCGGTGGCATAGCTCACCACTCCCCCGCGGTACACGGCGGAGGCGCCGGGCACCTCCACGAGGGCGGAGCTGAGCGCGCCGCCGGTGAGCGACTCCGCGACGGCGAGGTCGACACCCCGCCGCCGGAGCTCGGCGATCAGCTGCGCGGCCGTCACCGCGTCGACCGGGCGGCCCGGCTCTGGCGGGCGGCGTCGGCGAGGTAGTCGATCCCGGTGGCGACCGTGAGCACCACCGCGGCCGTCATCGTGATCCCGTTCAGCCAGTGGACCCACTCGCCGAGGACGGCCCAGAGCGGCAGCAGAGCGAGGGAGATCGCGATCGACTGCACGATCGTCTTGAGCTTGCCGCCCCGTGACGCCGGGATCACCCGGTCCGAGAGCACGGCCATCCGGAAGACGGTGATGCCGATCTCGCGCACCAGGATGACGATCGTCACCCACCACGGCAGCTCCGCGAGGATCGAGAGCCCGACGAGCGCCGCACCGGTCAGCACCTTGTCGGCGATCGGATCCAGGAGCTTGCCGAGATCGGTCACGAGGCCCCGGCTCCGGGCGATGTGCCCGTCGATGCCGTCCGTGGCGATCGCGACGATGAAGAGGAGCGCCGCGGCGATCCGGATCCCGCCGTCCTGCCCCCCGTCGGCCAGCAGGAGCCAGAAGAAGACGGGCGCCAGCAGGATCCGGAGGACCGTGATCGCGTTCGGCAGGTTCCAGTTGCCCGACGCGGCCGGAGCCGGTGCGGTGGGGTTCGTCATCGTGCTCCGCCGTTCCTCGCAGTGCGGGCGACCGGGACGGTCACTCGCGTCCCGTCAGCGTCCAGGCGTCCTCGCCGGACCCCTCGTCGTCGTCGTGGTAGTCGGTGGCGGCGGGCCCGGTCGGCTCGGCCAGCGGATCCGCGTACGGGTCCGGGGCGACCGAGGACGGCGCGGCCGGCCCCTCGCCCGGGTCCTCGCCGCGCATCCGCGCGAGGACGCCCGGCAGCTGCTCGGCGGTGACCAGCACGTCGCGAGCCTTCGACCCCTCGGAGGGGCCGACGACCTCGCGCGACTCGAGCAGGTCCATCAGCCGGCCGGCCTTGGCGAAGCCGACGCGGAGCTTGCGCTGCAGCATCGAGGTCGAGCCGAACTGCGTGCTGACGACGAGCTCGGCCGCCGCGACCAGCAGCTCGAGGTCGTCCCCGATGTCGGAGTCGATCTCCTTGCGCTGCGCCTGCACGGTGATGTCCTGGCGGTACTCGGGCTGCGCCTGACGGGTGACGTGCTCGACGACCTTCGCGATCTCGTCCTCGC
Source organism: Rathayibacter sp. AY1D2 (assembly GCF_002932695.1). Taxonomy (NCBI): domain Bacteria; kingdom Bacillati; phylum Actinomycetota; class Actinomycetes; order Micrococcales; family Microbacteriaceae; genus Rathayibacter; species Rathayibacter sp. AY1D2. The sequence continues at coordinate 37,928 of NZ_PSVX01000008.1, forward strand.
GGACCCAGGCGCCCTGGACGCGCATCGGCTTGTTGGTGCCCATGGGGAGGAAGAGGCCGTCGCCCTGCCCGATGAGCTTGTCGGCTCCCGGCTGGTCGAGGATGACCCGCGAGTCCGTCACGCTGGTCACCGCGAAGGCGAGGCGGCTGGGCACGTTCGCCTTGATGAGGCCGGTCACCACGTCGACGCTCGGCCGCTGCGTGGCCAGCACGAGGTGGATGCCCGAGGCGCGCGCGAGCTGGGTGATGCGCACGATCGAGTCCTCGACGTCGCGCGGGGCGACCATCATCAGGTCGGCGAGCTCGTCGACCACCACGAGGAGGTACGGGTACGGCTTGAGGACGCGGCTGCTGCCCGCGGGGAGCTTGATCTCGACCGCGCGGACGGCCGCGTTGAAGTCGTCGATGTGGCGGAACCCGAACGACGCGAGGTCGTCGTAGCGCATGTCCATCTCCTTCACGACCCACTGCAGCGCCTCGGCGGCCTTCTTGGGGTTCGTGATGATCGGAGTGATCAGGTGCGGCACTCCGCCGTAGATGGTGAGCTCCACGCGCTTGGGGTCGATCAGGACCATGCGCACGTCCTGCGGACGCGCGCGCATGAGCAGGCTCGTGATCATCGAGTTGACGAAGCTGGACTTGCCGGAGCCGGTGGAGCCGGCGACCAGGAGGTGCGGCATCTTGGCGAGGTTCGCCACGACGTAGCCGCCCTCGACGTCCTTGCCGACGCCGATGGTCATCGGGTGCGTGGACGTCGTCGAGGCCGGCGAGCGGAGGACGTCGCCCAGCGAGACGATCTCGCGGTCCGTGTTGGGGATCTCGACGCCGATCGCGCTCTTGCCCGGGATCGGGGAGAGGATCCGGACCTCGTTGCTGGCGACGGCGTAGGAGAGGTTCTTGCTGAGCGCGGTGACGCGCTCGACCTTGACGCCGGGGCCGAGCTCGATCTCGTAGCGGGTGACGGTCGGGCCGCGGGAGAAGCCGGTGACCGTCGCGTCCACGTTGAACTGCTGCAGCACCTCGGTGATGGCGCGGACCATCTCGTCGTTGGCCGCCGAGCGCGCCTTGGAGGGCGTGCCCGTCGAGAGGGCGGCCGCCGAGGGGAGGCGGTACGGCGCGTCGTCCTCGAACGAGGAGTCGAAGCCGGTAGTCGGATCCTCCTCGGCGAGGGGCGCGATCGGGCCGGTCTCGATGACGGGCGGGATCGGGACGGCGGGCGCCACGTCGAGGCGGTCGAGCCGGATGACCTCGGTCGCGTCGTCGTCGACCACTCCGGTCGCGCCGCGGGGAGCGCCCGTCTGCTCGAAGCGGGCGAGCGCGGCCTCGGCGGTCTCGGCCTCCGCCAGCACCTCGGTGGCGTAGGAGCGGGTCGGCGGGTGGGCCTCGTCGTCGCGCTCCTCGAGCGCGGTGTCGAAGCCCTTCGCGCGGCCGCGGGCGGGCGCGGTGCCCTCGAGCACCTCGGTGAAGGAGTCGATCGGGAGCTCGGTCTGCACGGTCGGCTCGTCCTCGCGCCCGGACTCGGTGCGCCGCCACCAGGGCAGCTCTCCGCCGTCCTGCTGCGCGTCCTCCTCCTGCTCGGCCTCCGCCTTCGCCGCGGCCTTGGCGGCGGCCCGCTCGGCCTTGAGGCGGGCGCGCTCCTCGTCGTCGAGAACGGGGGCGCCGAAGAGGTAGCCGTAGAGCTCCCGCGAGCGCGCGCCGATGCGGTTCGGCGGCGTCTTGGTGATGATGAACAGCGACAGCAGGATCACGAGCGACAGCAGCACGGTCGCGCCGGGGACGGTGGCGATCGCCGCGAGCGGAGCGCCTACCAGCCAGCCGAGGACGCCTCCCGCTGCCGCCATGGTCTCGATTCCCTGGCCGGGCTGCGGCAGGCCGAGGTGCGCGTGGCAGATGCCGGCGGAGGCGACGAGCAGCGTGATGACGCCCACGCCGATCCGCCCGTTGTCGTCGACGGACCGGGGGTGCCGGAAGAGCCAGAGGGAGAAGAGGAGAAGGACGACCGGCAGCACGTAGGCGACCCGGCCGAAGAAGCCGCCGAAGCTCCACGCGTCGAGCACCAGGGCGACCGGGTCGGTCGCGAGGAACCACTCGACGACCGCGCCCGCGACGGCCAGCAGCAGCAGCAGGAAGGGGACGCCGTCGCGGCGCTCCTCCTTCGCCAGCCGCTCGGGACCGAGGGCGCGCGCTGCGCCGCCCGCGAGGTGGGCCAGCGCCATCCAGAGCCGCACGGCGGGGTTGGTGCGCGGGGCGGACTCGAAGGCCACCGTCTTCGTCTCGGCGGCCGCCTTGCCCGAGCCCCGGCCGGATCGCGGCGCGCCGGAGCGCGGAGTCGCGCTGCCGCGCCCGCGCGAGGTCGTCTTGGTACTGGTCGCCATGAGGCCACCGTACCTGCCGCCCCCGTCAGGGCCGGTGACCCGCGCCGCGACGGCAGGCGCCGATCCGCCGCCGGCCGGGAGGCTCAGGCCTCGATGACGAGCGGCACGATCATGGGCCGGCGGCGGTAGGAGGTGTTGACCCAGCGGCCGACGACGCGACGGACGGCCTGCGAGAGCGCGTGCTGATCGCTCGCCCCGTTCCGCACCGCCTCCTCGAGCGCGGCCGCGATCCGCGGCTTGACCTCGTCGAAGACGCTGTCGTCCTCCGCGAAGCCCTTCGCGTGGATCTCGGGGCCGACGACGATCCGCCCCGTGCCCGCCTCGACCACCACGATGATCGAGATGAAGCCCTCCTCGCCGAGGATCCGCCGGTCCTTGAGGTCGGCGTCGGTGATCTCGCCCACCGACGATCCGTCGACGTAGACGAACCCCAGATCGAGCCGTCCGACGACGGTCGCCCTGCCGTCGAGCAGGTCGATCACGGTGCCGTCCTCGGCGATGATCGTGTTCTCCTCCGCGATCCCGGTCTCACGCGCGAGCTGCGCGTTCGCGACCAGGTGCCGGTACTCGCCGTGCACCGGCATCACGTTCAGCGGCTTGAGGATGTTGTAGCAGTAGAGGAGCTCGCCGGCCGCGGCGTGCCCGGACACGTGCACCTTCGCGTTGCCCTTGTGCACGACGGTCGCTCCGAGCCGCGTGAGCCCGTTGATGACCCGGTACACCGCGTTCTCGTTGCCGGGGATGAGACTGGAGGCGAGGATCACGGTGTCGCCCTCCCCCGGCTCGATCTGGTGATCGAGGTTGGCCATCCGGCTGAGGACGGCCATCGGCTCGCCCTGCGACCCGGTGGACATGTAGACGATCCTGTCCTCGGGGACGTCGCCCGACTTCTTCATGTCGACCAGGACTCCCGGAGGGACGTGCAGGTAGCCGAGATCCGCGGCGATGCGCATGTTGCGGACCATGGAGCGGCCGAGCAGCGCCACGCGGCGGCCCGTGGCGTGGGCCGCGTCGAGCACCTGCTGCACCCGGTGCACGTGGCTGGAGAAGCTCGCGACGATGACGCGGCGGGTCGCCCTGGCCATGACGCTCTCGATGACCGGGCCGATGTCGCGCTCGCTCGGCGTGAAGCCGGGGACGTCGGCGTTGGTGGAGTCGACCATGAACAGGTCGACTCCCTCCTCGCCGAGGCGGGCGAAGGCGCGCAGGTCGGTGATCCGGCCGTCGAGCGGCAGCTGGTCCATCTTGAAGTCGCCGGTGTGCAGCACCGAGCCCGCGTCGGTGACGATCGACACGGCCAGCGCGTCCGGGATCGAGTGGTTCACGGCGACGAACTCGAGCTCGAAGGGCCCGAGGTTCTCGACGTCGCCCTCCTTCACCGTGAGCGTGTACGGCGTGATCCGGTGCTCCTTGAGCTTCGCCTCGACGAGGGCGAGCGTGAGGGTGGAGCCGATCAGCGGGATGTCGCGCTTCAGGCGGAGCAGGTAGGGGACGGCGCCGATGTGGTCCTCGTGGCCGTGGGTGAGGACCACTCCGACGATGTCGTCGAGCCTGTCCCGGATGGGCGTGAAGTCCGGGAGGATCAGGTCGACGCCCGGCTGGTCCTCCTCCGGGAAGAGCACGCCGCAGTCGACGACCAGGAGCCTGCCGTCGATCTCGAAGACGGTCATGTTGCGGCCGATCTCGCCGAGGCCGCCGAGGGGGATGATCCGGAGCGTTCCCGGAGCGAGCGGGGCGGGGATGATCACGGGACCGGGCATGCGCCCTCCTTCTCCAGCGGTGCTTTCTCGGGACGTGCCGCTCGGGCTCAGCGGGTGGTGCCGGCGACCTTCGGGAGGGCGCCGCCGGCCGCGGCGTTGCGGTCGGGCCGGAAGTTGCGGAAGTCGACGCCCGGGATGTCGCGGACCAGGCCGAGCTCGTCCTCGATGAGCGCCGCCTCCGACTCCTCCGGGCCGACCAGGGGCAGCCGCACGCGCGGCGAGGAGATGCGGCCGAGGCCGTGCAGGATGTACTTCGCGGCGACGGTCCCGGGGACGTGCGTCATCACGGCGCGCACGAGCGGCTCGAGCTGCTGGTGCGCGCGGGTGGCCGCGTGGAGGTCGCCCGCGTTCACCGCGTCGACGATCGTGCGGTACGGCGCGGCGGCGATGTTCGCGGTGACGCCGATGAGCCCCGTGGCGCCGATGGCGAGCTCGGGGAGCACGTTCGCGTCGTCGCCGCAGAAGTACATCAGGTCGGTCTGGTTGAGCACGCGGCTGACCTCGGAGAGATCGCCCTTCGCGTCCTTCACGGCCAGGATGTTCGGGTGCTTGGCCGCCCGCAGGATCGTCTCGTAGCGGATCGGCACGCCGGTGCGGCCGGGGATGTCGTAAAGGATGACCGGCAGGTCCGTCGCATCCGCGATCATCCGGAAGTGGGTGAGCACGCCCGCCTGCGTGGGCTTGTTGTAGTACGGGGTGACGATCATGTTGCCGTCGGCGCCGGCCTTCTCGCTCTGACGCGCGAGCTGCATGGCGTGGGCGGTCTCGTTCGAGCCGCCTCCCGTGATGATCTTCGCGCGGCCCCCGGCGACCGAGCGGCCGACCTCGACGAGGCGGATCTTCTCCGGGTCGGTCAGGGTGCTGGTCTCACCCGTGGTCCCGGTGACCACGATGCCGTCCGCGCCCGCTGCGATGCAGTCGTCGATGTGCTTCTCGACACCGGGCCAGTCGACCTCGCCGTCGGCGGTGAACGGGGTGACCAGGGCGACCAGGACCTGGCCGAAGGGATTCTCCGGAGTTGACACGCTGCCAGGGTAGCGGGTCGCCGCCGCGCCGCCGGGAGGAGCTTCCCGGAGCCGCCCGCGCGGACGGCAGCAGGCGATCGGGCGGGACGGCCCGCTCGTCCTCGCCGGGCGGCGGGCTACGGGGCGACGCGGCCGTTCGCTGTGAAGGCGGCGGCCGTGAGGGGCATCAGCTCCTGGAAGTGCGTCTCCATCTGCTCGGCCGCCATCTCGATCTCGCGCTGCGGGAAGGAGGGGAACGTCGAGTCCTCGCGCTTGGTGCGCAGGGAGAGGAAGTTCATCAGCGAGCGGGCGTTGAGCGTGACGTACATCGACGAGTAGATGTTCAGCGGAAGGACGATCCGGGCGACCTCGCGGGCGACGCCCTCGCCGAGCATCCGCCGGTACGACTCGTAGGCCTGCGTGCTGACGCGGCGCGTCTCCTCGGCGACGAGCTCGGCCTGCTCCGCGGTGCCGGGCTCGAAGGAGTAGGCGCCGGGCTTGCCTACCTGCACGAGGTTGCGCCGGGGGCCGGGCACGTAGAAGACCGGACGGAGCTCGCGGTAGCGACCCGACTCCTCGTTGTAGGAGGCGATGCGGTGCCGCATGAACTCGCGGAAGACGAAGATCGGCGCCTGCACGTAGAAGGTCATCGAGTTGTGCTCGAACGGCGAGCCGTGGCGGTCGCGCATGAGGTAGTTGATCAGGCCGCGGTCGCGCTTGCGCTGCAGCTCGGCGTCGGACTCCTCGCCGTCGAGCGCCTCGGCGAGCGTCTTCTCGCCCTGGGTCGAGACGCGGGCCGCGAACAGCACGTCGGAGTCGTGGGCGCTCGCGCGGACCAGCTCGACGACGACATCGCTGCGGAAGACGGGACTACTCGGGTCTGCGCTGAGGCTGCTCTGTTCGGTCACGGATCGAACCTAGACCACGCTCCGACCGCGGCCGTCGTCACATCCCGAAACAGTCGTCCGCGCAGCGCCCGCGCCGACCTACGCTTCCCGGATGGAGCCCGTGACGATCCTCGCCGCACTGCTCGGCCTCGTCGTGCTGGGCGTCGTCCTCGGGGCTGTCCATCGGGCCCGCTCCGGGCGCGTCGCGAGCGCCCCCTCGCGCCAGGACCCCGCGATCGACCCCGGCGAGCTCGTCCCCGGCGCAGTGCTCGGGACCCGGGCCACAGTCGTGCAGTTCTCGACCGACGTCTGCACGCGGTGCCCTGCAGTGCGACGGATGCTCGGGGAGCTCGCCCAGCAGCGGCCCGGGCTGGCGCACCTCGACGTCGATCTGACGCACCGCCCCGACCTCGCGGCGCGCTTCCGCGTCCGGCAGACGCCCACGCTCCTCCTGCTCGATCGAGACGGAGTGCCGCGCAGCCGCGTCGGCGGCGCTCCGACCCGGGCCGCCCTGACCATCGAGCTCGACCGACTCCAGGAGACATGATGAGCACCCGCTCCCCCTCCACCACCGGCGCCACTCCCCCGTCCGGCACCGTCGATCCCCGCGGCCCGAGGGTCGCCGCCGGAGTCACCGCCGCACTCCTCCTCACGGCCGTGGGCCTCGGGCTCGCGGCCGCGGCCCGGGCCGACCTCGACGGCCGGCTCTCCCAGCCCGGCTTCCTCCTGCTGCTCGCGCTCGCCGCCCTCTTCGCCTGGTCGGCCGCGCGCGGCGTCGGCTCCGGCCCCTGGGCGGTGCTGTTCCGCCGGGTGGTCCGGCCGCACCTGGCACCGCCGCGCGAGTGGGAGGACGCCCGCCCGCCGCGCTTCGCCCAGCTGATCGGCCTGGTGGTGACCGGCGCCGGCGTCCTCCTGCACGTCGCCGGCGTCCCGGGATCGGTTCCGGTCGCCGCGGCCGTCGCCTTCCTCGCCGCCTTCCTCAACGCCGTGTTCGGCCTCTGCCTGGGCTGCGAGCTCTACCTCGTGCTCGCGCGGGCCGGCCTGGTCGGGCGCTCGGCCGGCTCCCGGGCGTGAGGCTCTAGGCTGGGTCCGCTTCGCGGGCGGCCCGCGACCGGCTCCGGGAGGCACCATGAGCGACTCATCCGCACGGCACTCCGACCACGACGGGACCACGGACTCCGGCTCGCCGCGGCGCGCCGCGCGCACGCCGGGCGAGCACGTGTCGACGCCGTCCGAGCTGCCGTCGGCCCGGCCGGACGCGTCCGCTCCCCGGCTCCGCGTCCTGATCTCGGGCGCCAGCGGGATGATCGGCTCCGAGCTGACCCGCCAGCTGCGCGCCGAGGGGCACGAGATCCTGCGCCTGGTGCGCCACGCGCCGTCGAGCCCGGACGAGTTCCACTGGGCGCCCACCTCGCACATGCTCGACTTCAGCGTGCTCGACCGCGTCGACGCCGTGATCAACCTCTCCGGCGCCTCGATCAGCCGCCTGCCGTGGACCGCGTCCTACAAGCGGGAGATCCTCGACTCGCGGATCCAGTCCACGCAGACCCTCACCGACGCGATGCGGATGTCCTCGACCCCGCCGACGACGCTGATCAACGCCTCCGCGGTCGGCTACTACGGAGACCGCCCGGGCGAGGAGCTCACCGAGCAGTCCTCGCGTGGCGACGGATTCCTCGCCGATGTCGTCGACCGCTGGGAGAAGGCCGCCCACCTCGCGCCCGAGGCCACGCGGGTGGTCACCGCTCGCACCGGGCTCGTCCTCGGCGACGGCGGCGCGCTCAAGCCGCTCCTGCCCCTGACGAAGCTCGGTCTCAGCGGACCCCTCGGCAGCGGCAATCAGGCCTGGCCCTGGATCAGCCTCTACGACGAGGCCGCGGCGATCCGCCACCTGCTCACGTCCTCGCTCTCGGGCCCGGTGAACCTCGCCGGACCGGTGCCGGCGACCGCGAACGACGTGATGCGCACCCTCGCCGAGCAGCTGCACCGCCCGTTCAAGCTGGCCGTCCCCGAGAAGATCATCGAGCTCGCGCTGCGCGACGCCGGGCACGAGCTCCTGCTCTCGAGCCAGCGCCTGGTCCCCCAGCGGCTGCTCGACGACGGCTTCGAGTTCCGCCACCGCACGGTCGGCGCGGCGCTGGATTGGGTGCTCGCCTGATCCCGGGCGCCCGAGCGGTTCTCGCCCGGAGAGCCGCGCTCGGGTCGCGGCCGAGCGGTCAGGCCGGAGCCTCGTGCTCCAGCGCGATGGCCCGGCGGATGGCGCCTCGGGCGCGCTTGCGGTCGCCGCTGGCGTCGTAGGCGAGGCCGAGGCGGTACCAGGCGCGCCAGCTCCCGGGCTGCTTGTCGACCTCCTCCGCGTACCGCGGGAACAGCGCGTCCGCCTCCTCCCGGAGCGGACGCCCGCTGGCCCGCGAGTCGAGGACCTCCTGCGGCAGCGCGTTCTCGCCCTCCAGCCGACGGGCCAGCTTCTCGGCGCGGAGCCCGAACAGCAGCTCGCGCACGAGCCCCCAGACGCCGACGGCGCCGAGGATCAGCAGGCCGACGCCCATCACGATGCCGGGCACCGTCGCCGCGGCGAAGGCGACGACGGAGTACTGCAGGCAGACGAACAGGTAGAGGGCGAGCAGGACCGCCATCAGGACGACGCCGACGCGGGTCCTCACGGGGTGCTCGTCGCTGCGGCGGCCTGGCCGGACGGAGCCCGGTCGACGACGGGCTGCTCGTCGACCGGCCGCTCGGCGAGAGGCGCGGCGTCGAAGGCGGCGCGCAGGTCGATCAGCGCGTCGAGGCCCACTACCACGCCCGAGGTCGTCCGGACCGCGTCGAGAGCACGCAGGACGCCCTGCTCGTAAGACGCCTGCGAGGTGGTGTCGTGCCGGATGGTGACCGTCTCGCCGGTGCCGCCGAAGACGACCTCCTGGCGCGCCTCCACTCCGGGCAGGCGGAGGCTGTGGACCGGGACACTCGCGACCTGCTGGCCGCGGGCCCGCTGGTCGGTGTGCGGAGCCTGCACCGGACCGAGCTCGGCCCGGGCGCGCAGCAGCAGCTCGGCCGTGCGGACCGCGGTCCCGGAGGGCGAGTCGACCTTGCGGGCGCCGTGGGTCTCGACGATCTCGGCGGCGTCGAAGAAGCGCGCGGCCACGGTGGCCAGCGCGGTCGCGAGCACCGAGCCCAGCGAGAAGTTGGGGATGATCACGACGCCGGCCTCGGGCTGCTCGGCGACGCTGCGCCGGAGGGCCGCGATCCGGTCGCCCGTCCAGCCGGAGGTGCCGACGAGCACCTTCCTCCCGTTGGCCACGGCGAAGTCGACGATCTGCTGGCTGACGGCCGGCACGGTCATGTCGACGACGACGTCGGCCGCGAGCATCTCGGCGGGATCGCTCCGCGAGCCGAGCCGCGCGACGAGCGAGAACTCGCTCGACGCCTCGATGAGCGAGCAGGTGAACGAGCCGAGTCGGCCGGACGCGCCGACCACGGCGACGGAGGTAGTCACCGACTCAGCGTAGCCCGCGGCTCAGTACGGCTGGGCCTCGGGCAGGCCGGTGCGCAGCTCCACGGGCAGGTGCGAGAGGTCGTTGTGCACGACGAGCACCGGCGGCTTGCGGGAGCGGACGCGGATGATCGTCAGTCCGCAGTTGGCCTGGTTGAGGCCCAGCCACCGCCAGTCGGGAGCGTCGAACACGTGGCGGACGAACCAGCCGATCACGAAGTTGTGGGTGATGAGGAGGTCGTGGCGGTCCTCGCGCGACGGCGCCAGGAACTCGGCCACCGCGTCCTGCATCTGCGCGTGCCCCGCCTCGATCTCGGCCGCGGTGACGCTGCCGAAGAAGGGCTCGAAAGCCTTGGGCATGTCCGGGGTCGGCCCCGAGGGGATGCAGTCGAACAGCAGCGAGGACGGCTGGAGCGGCAGGCTCGGCAGGAGCGTCTGGAAGCGCGCGGCCGTCTCCTCGGCCCGGCGCAGCGGCGAGTGCCACGCTCCGGTGAAGGGGACTCCGCCGAGCCGCTCGGCGATGAGCCTCGCCTGGCGCTCGCCACGGGCCGAGAGCGGGCCGTCCGGCATGCCGTGCTCGGCGTCCTGCTGCTCGCCGTGGCGGACGAGGTAGATGTAGTGGGACACGGGGTCCTCCCTGGTGCGGCGCGGCGGTGCGCGGTCAGCGGGCGTTCGACGATCGGATCAGATCGCGGAGGCGCTCTCGATCCCGGCGATCCCGGCGAAGGCCGACTCGTCGACCGCGCCGACGGCCGAGATCGACGACGGCCCCCGGGCCAAGTCTGCCGCGAGTGCCTGGACGTCCTCCGCGCCGACGAGGGCGAGTCGGCGCAGGCTCTCGTCGAGGTCGACGAACTCGCCGAAGGTCAGCTCGGCGCGTCCGAGGCGCGACATCCGGGTGTCGGAGTCCTCCAGCGCGAGCGCCGCCGCTCCCGAGAGCTGGCCGCGGGCGCGGGCGAGCTCGTCGTCGGTGACGCCGTCCTCGGCGAGGCGGTGGAACTCGGTGAGCAGGAGCTCGGCGACCGTCCCCGCCTTCGCCGGGGTGCACGCGGCGTAGAGCCCGAAGAGGCCCGCGTCCGAGTAGGACGGGGCGAAGGAGTAGACGGAGTAGGCCAGGCCGCGCTTCTCGCGTACCTCCTGGAACAGCCGCGAGGACATGCCGCCGCCGAGGATCGAGTTGAGGACGCCCATCGTCATCCGCCGCTCGTCGCCCGCGGCGAGACCGGGGAAGCCGACCAGCAGGTTCGCCTGCTCGGTGGGGCGGTGCACCACCGACAGGGCGCTGCCGCGGGTGTAGGACGCACGGCCGCCGACGCGCCGCTCGACGGGCGGGGCCGCCGTGCCGAGGTCCCAGCCGTCGGCGACGAGGACCCGCTGGAGCAGCGCGACGAGCGCCTCGTGGTCGACGGCGCCGGCGACGGTGATCACCACGTCTCGCGGGCGGTAGGCGGCGCGGTAGTGCGCCCAGACCGCGTCCCGGGTGGCCTCGCCGATGGTCGCGGCGGTGCCCCCGATCGGGCGGCCCATTGGGTGGTCGCCGAACACGGCCTCGAACAGCTTCTCGCCCGCCACGTCGGCCGGATCGTCGTCCGCCATCGCCAGCTCCTCGAGGATGACCCCGCGCTCGGTCTCGAACTCGTCCGGATCGATCAGGCTCGAGGTCACCATGTCGGCGATCACCTCGACCGCCATCGGGAGGTCGCGGTCCTGGATCTTGGCGTAGTAGCAGGTGTACTCCTTGGCGGTGAGAGCGTTGTGCTCCCCGCCCACGGAGTCGAAGGACACGGCGATGTCGAGGGCGGACCGCTTCTGCGTGCCCTTGAACAGCAGGTGCTCGAGGAAGTGCGTCGAGCCGACGTTGGAGGGCACGGCGGGCTCGCCCGCGGTCGCGGGGCGGCCGGGCCGCTCGTCGCGCGAACCCGCGGCGACCCAGAAGCCGATCGTGGCGCTGCGGGCGCCGGGCACCGATTCGCTGAGGATGCGGACACCGCTCGGGAGGACGGAGCGGCGGACCGTGGATCCGCCTGCGGCCCGGACTGACGTCTCCGGCTGGTCGAGGGGCAGTGCGACTCCGTGGTTCATCGTGCCCACCCTAGGCCACCGCGACGGCGGCCCGAGCCGGGCTGTCGCGCCGTGGCGGGAGAGGTGCCTGGGGCGTCGCGGACGGGCGCGGTCAGCGGCGCGCGCGCTCCAGCGCGGCCAGGTGTCCGGGGTCGAGCTCGAGCGAGACCGCGCGCACCAGCGCGTCCACGTCGGCGGGCGAGCGCGGGGCGACCGTCGCGGCGGTCAGGCGCGGCCGGCCGAGCAGCCAGGCCAGGGCGACGGCGGCGGGAACGGCCGAGAGCTCGGCGCCGATCGCGTCGAGGACGGCGAGGACCCGGCGTCCGCGGCGCCCGAGGTGGGCGGCGGCGAGTGCCCCGTCGGGCAGGCGGCCGAGCTCGCGGCGGGTGCGCTCGGCGCCGCGGAGGAACCCGTGGGCGAGGGGGACGGTCGCGAGCAGGGCGAGTCCCTGGCCGGCGGCGACGAGGCCGAGGTCGCCCTCCGAGCCGGGCCGCTCGAGCAGGTTCCAGCGGACCTCCGCGCCGGCGAGGCGGGGCAGCCCGTGGGCGGCCAGGACGCGCGCCTCGAACAGCTCCTCCGGGGAGAATCCGGAGGCGACCACCGACCGCACCAGCCCGCGCGCCAGCAGCACGTCGACAGCGCTGAGGAGCTCGTCGAGGCGTCCGGCCCCGTCGGGGCGGACCGCCAGCACATCGAGGCGATCGGTGCGGAGGCGGCGCAGCGCCCCCTCGACACGGTCCACCAGCGCACGTGGCGTCGCGGGGGCGCCGACCGGAGCGGCGAAGCGGCCGATCAGGAGGAAGCGGTCCCGGTCGCGGTGTCCGGCGGGCCAGCCGCCGACGCCCTCCGCGACGCTCGAGTCGGTGACGACGACGCCGTTGCCGCCCCACGCCGCGTAGCGCTCGAGCAGCGCGGCACCGTCGTCGCGGCCGAGGGCCGCCGCGTCGAGCACGAAGGGGAAGAGGTCGTGGCCGGAGTCGCCCATCGGCCGGCGGTGCGAGGGTGCGACGGCGGTCGGCTCGACGGGGCCGGTCTCGGCGAGGACGCCGCTCGAGGAGGCTGCGCGGGACGCCGCGGGCGGGAGCGGGACGGCACTGTGACGGGGAGCCCGCACGACGACGCCGGTCCTGTCCCTGGGCACGCCACCACTCTCCCTGCGGCGGCTCGGGTCCCGCCAGGGGAGAGAGTATCCGAGCGCCGGAGCCGCCACTCCGCCGGGTCGCGCACGGTTCACCAGATCGTTACACGGGCGCCGCCGGCGGGGTCGACTCGCGCCGGCGAGCGGTGCGGCGGGCCCCTCCGTGTCGGCCGTCCGGGCTAGATTCGCGACCATGGACTCCGCCGCCCCGACCCCCTCCGAGACCGCCGCCCCGACCTCCGACTCCCCCGAGCGGGAGACGTCCGCGCCCTGGTGGACGAGCGCCGTCGTCTACCAGATCTACCCGCGCTCGTTCGCGGACTCGAACGGCGACGGCATCGGCGACCTGGGCGGCATCCGCTCGAAGCTCGACCACCTCGCCGACCTGGGGGTCGACGTGATCTGGCTCTCGCCGGTCTACCCGTCGCCGCAGCACGACAACGGCTACGACATCTCGGACTACGAGGACATCGACCCGCGGTTCGGGACGCTGGAGGAGTTCGACCTGCTCCTCGCGGAGGCCCACGAGCGCGGCATCCGCATCGTGATGGACCTCGTGGTCAACCACACGAGCGACGAGCACGCCTGGTTCGTCGAGTCCCGCTCCTCGCAGGAGGACCCGAAGCGCGACTGGTACTGGTGGCGCCGCGGGCGCCGCTCGGCCGAGCCCGGCCGCGAGCTCGAGGCGGCCGCCGGCGCCGGCCTCGACGTCGCCGAGCCGAACGGCTGGCGCTCCTACTTCTCCGGCCCTGCCTGGACGCTCGACCCGGCGACGGACGAGTACTTCCTCCACCTCTTCGCGGTGCAGCAGCCGGACCTCAACTGGGAGAACCCCGAGGTGCGGCACGCGGTGCACGCGATGATGAACCGCTGGCTCGACCGCGGAGTGGACGGCTTCCGGATGGACGTGATCAACCTCGTCTCGAAGGACGTCGGAGCCGTCGACGGCGAGCAGGGCGGCGCGGGCATCGTCGGAGGGGTGGGTCCGCGGCTCCACGAGTACCTCCGCGAGATGCACGAGGCCGTGTTCGCGCACCGCGAGGGCTCCTTCCTCACCGTCGGCGAGATGCCCGGGGTCACCCTCGAGGAGGCGGTGCTCGTGACCGATCCCGAGCGGCGTGAGCTCGACATGGTCTTCCAGTTCGAGCACGTCGGCATCGACCACGGAGTCGACAAGTTCCACCCGGTGCCGCTGGACCTGGTCGCCTTGAAGGCCAACCTCGCGCGCTGGCAGGACGGCCTGGCCGAGCGCGGCTGGAACAGCCTGTACCTCGGCAACCACGACCAGCCGCGTCTCGTCTCGCGCTTCGGGGACGACGGCGCGCACCGCTACGAGTCCGCGACCCTCTGGGCGACGCTCCTCCACCTCCAGCGCGGCACGCCGTACATCTACCAGGGCGACGAGATCGGGATGACGAACGTCCCGTTCGCCGGCATCGAGGACTTCCGCGACGTCGAGTCCCTGAACTACTGGGCCGAGGCCGTCGGCGAGCGCGGCGAGGACCCGGCGACCGTGCTCGCCGGGCTGCGCGCGCAGAGCCGCGACAACGCCCGCACGCCGGTGCAGTGGGACGACAGCCTCCAGGCCGGCTTCACGACCGGCGAGCCGTGGATCGCGGTCAACCCCAACGCCGCCGAGGTGAACGTCGCCGCCGATCGGGCCGCCGAGCGGTCGGTCTTCGAGTACTACCGGGCGCTGATCGCGCTGCGGCACGCCGACGAGACGGTGCAGCTGGGCCGCTTCGCGCTGCTGGAGCCCGAGCACCCCGCGCTCTTCGCCTTCACGCGCACCGGACCGGGCGAGCTGCTCGTCGTCGGGAACGTGTCCGGTGAGCCGCTCGAGGTGCCGCTGCTCGAGGAGTGGGCGGCTGCCGAGACGGTCCTCGGCAACGTCGCCGGTGCGACCGGGTCGACGCTCGGCCCGTGGGAGGCGCGCATCCTGCGCCGCTGAACCTCGCCGCGCCCCGCTCCGAGCCCGGCGCGGGGCGCGGCGCCCGACGGCGGCGGACCAGCCGGCGAGAGCCTCAGGCGGAGACGCGGTCCAGCTGGGCGATGTCGCTCCGGGTCAGTGGGAGCGCGGCCGCCGCGAACAGCGACTCGAGCTCCGCGGCGTTCCGGGCCCGGACGATCGCCGCCGAGACCTCCTGGTGCGAGAGCACCCAGGCGAGCGCGACCACGCCGGGCTCCGTGCCGTGGGCCCCGGCGATCTCGTCGAGGGCAGCGAGCACGCGGGAGCCGTGGCGGCCGACGTAGTCCAGGCCCGCCTCGAACAGGGCCGACTCCGGCTCGTCCGTGCGGCTGCGCAGGGCGCCGGTGAGGTAGCCGCTCGCCAGGGGCAGCCGCGCGAGGGTGCCGAGCTCGAGCCGCACCACCTCGGGCGCGACGTCGGTCTCGTAGGTCCGGCGCTCCATCAGGCTGTACTCCGACACGACGGCCGAGAGCGACGGCAGCGCGAACGCGGTCGCCGTCTCGTGCAGCGCCGTGATCGCGGCTCCGCTGAAGTGCGCGGCGCCCAGGGCGCCGACCGAGCCGTCCGCCAGGAACGGCGCGACCGCCGCCAGGCTGTCG
The DNA here is from genome assembly GCF_002932695.1 of Rathayibacter sp. AY1D2. Classification (NCBI taxonomy): domain Bacteria; kingdom Bacillati; phylum Actinomycetota; class Actinomycetes; order Micrococcales; family Microbacteriaceae; genus Rathayibacter; species Rathayibacter sp. AY1D2. The sequence goes on from NZ_PSVX01000008.1 coordinate 53,210, forward strand.
GCGATGGGGATCCCGGGGTCCTCGCTGTCGAACGAGAGCAGGTCGATCCGGGTGCCGAGCCGCTCGAGGCTCCCCTCGACCGCGATGCGGACGTCCTCCGGGGCGAGGCCCGGCGCGTCCGGGTGCCGGCCGACCTTCGTCGCGACCAGCATCCGCTCGCGCAGCCCGCTCTGCTCGAGCCAGCGGCCGATCATGTACTCGCTCCGACCGGTCGCGTAGTGGTCCGCGGTCGAGATCAGGGTGCCGCCGAGACGGCCGAAAGCGTCGAGCACCTCGGTGGTGTCGTCGATCCCGGCGGCCCAGCCGAAGACGGAGCCGTCGAGGGCGAGCGGATGCACGGGGAGGCCGGTCCGACCCAGGGTGCGTGAGAGGAGCAGCGTCTCCGGCTCGGTGGCCAGGGGCGTCGGGTCGGTCACGGAGTCCTCCGGTCGGGGCGGTGCGGCGCGGTCCCGCCACCGTACCCCATGCCCCCGCCGACGACGGACGCCCGCCCCACCGGAGTGGGACGGGCGTCACGGTCGTGCAGGAGGGATCAGCTCTCGGCGGGAGCCTCGACCTCGGCCTCCTCGGCCACGACGGGCGCGAGGGACAGCTTGCCGCGGTCGTCGATCTTGGTGATCTGGACGAGCAGCTTCTGGCCGACTCCGAGGACGTCCTCGACGTTCTCGACGCGCTTGCCGCCGGCGAGCTTGCGGACCTCGCTGATGTGCAGCAGTCCGTCCTTGCCGGGGAGGAGCGAGACGAACGCGCCGAAGGTCGCGAGCTTGACGACGGTTCCGAGGAACTGCTCGCCGACCTCGGGGTTGGTCGGGTTCGCGATGGCGTTGACCTGCGCACGCGCGGCCTCGGCCGACGGACCGTCGACGGCTCCGATGTAGACGGTGCCGTCCTCCTCGATGGAGATGTCGGCGCCGGTCTCGTCCTGGATCGCGTTGATCGTCTTGCCCTTGGGGCCGATCAGCTCGCCGATCTTGTCGACGGGGATCTGCACCGAGATCACGCGGGGCGCGGTCGGGGCCATCTCGTCGGGCTGGTCGATGGCCGCCGTGAGCACCGCGAGGATCGTGGTGCGGGCGTCCTTGGCCTGCTTGAGCGCGGCGTCGAGCACCGACGACGGGATGCCGTCGAGCTTGGTGTCGAGCTGGATGGCCGTGACGAACTCGGCGGTTCCGGCGACCTTGAAGTCCATGTCGCCGAGCGCGTCCTCGGCGCCCAGGATGTCGGTCAGCGCCGCGTAGCGGGTCTGGCCGTCGACGACGTCGGACACGAGGCCCATCGCGATGCCCGCGACCGGGGCGCGCAGCGGCACTCCGGCGTTGAGGAGCGACAGGGTCGACGCGCAGACCGAGCCCATCGAGGTCGAGCCGTTGGAGCTCAGCGCCTCGGAGACCTGGCGGATCGCGTAGGGGAACTCCTCGCGGCTCGGCAGCACCGGCACGAGGGCGCGCTCGGCGAGGAAGCCGTGCCCGATCTCGCGACGCTTCGGCGATCCGACGCGGCCGGTCTCACCGGTCGAGTAGGGCGGGAAGTTGTAGTGGTGCAGGTACCGCTTCTTGGTGACGGGCGACAGCGAGTCGATCTGCTGCTCCATCTTGAGCATGTTCAGCGTGGTGACGCCCAGGATCTGGGTCTCGCCGCGCTGGAAGATGGCCGAGCCGTGGACGCGCGGGATGACCTGCACCTCGGCGTCGAGCGGGCGGATGTCGGCCAGGCCGCGTCCGTCGATGCGCACGCCGTCGCGGAGGATGCGGCCGCGGACGACCACCTTCGTGACGGACTTGTACGCCGCTCCGACCTGGTTGTAGGCCTCGGCCGAGAGCTGGCCCGAGGCGATGCGCTCGGCGATCTGCTCCTTGACGCGCGCCTTGAGGGCGTCGTCGGCGTCCTGCCGCTCGACCTTGTCGGCGATCTGGTACACGCGGACGAGCTCGTCGTAGCTGAGCTCGGCGACGTTGTCGTAGGTCTCCTGCGCGTAGGGCAGGAACACCGGGTAGTCCTTGACCGGCTTCGCGGTCTCGGCGGCGAGCTTCGCCTGCGCCTCGACGAGTGCGCGGAGGAAGGGCTTGGCGGCCTCGAGGCCCTCGGCGACGACGTCCTCGCTGGGCTTGGTCGCACCCGCCTTGATGAGGTTCCAGGAGGACTCCGTGGCCTCGGCCTCGACCATCATGATGGCGACGTCCGAGGAGCCGTCCTCGTTGGTGACGACGCGGCCCGCGACGGTGAGGTCGAAGACGGCGTTCTCCAGCTGGGAGGCCTTGGGGAAGGCGACCCACTGGTCGTTGCCGGAGCCGTCGGACATGAGCGCCAGGCGGACGCCGGCGACCGGGCCGGAGAACGGCAGGCCGGAGATCTGCGTGGACGCGCTCGCGGCGTTGATCGCGAGGGCGTCGTAGAACTCGTCCGGCGCGATGCTGAGGACCGTGATGACGATCTGGACCTCGTTGCGCAGGCCCTCGACGAACGAGGGGCGCAGCGGCCGGTCGATCAGACGGCAGACCAGGATCGCCTCGGTGGAGGGGCGGCCCTCGCGGCGGAAGAACGAGCCGGGGATCTTGCCGGCGGCGTAGGAGCGCTCCTCGACGTCGACGGTCAGCGGGAAGAAGTCGAAGTTGTCCTTCGGGTTCTTCGAGGCCGACGTGGCCGAGAGGAGCATGGTGTCCTCGTCGAGGTAGGCGGCGACGGCGCCCTGAGCCTGCTGCGCGAGGCGGCCGGTCTCGAAGCGGACGGTGCGGGTGCCGTACGAGCCGTTGTCGAGAACGGCTTCGGCGAATGTGATTTCAGGACCTTCCAAGAGGTCTGTCTCCTTAACGTCTGCAGCGGCGCCCCTTCTGGGCGCCGGCGTTCGTCGGAGCAGCGGTCCGGTCAGGAATCGAGACGATCCCACGGCAGGGCTTCGCGCCGTGCCGTCGTGTGGAGGGCGTTCGTGCTGGCCACCAGTAGAAGAGCTCCGGGCTGTCGCGACCTGTGCCGCGAGCGGGACGTGCCGCCTGCGACTCGTGCCGCGGCGGCCCGTGCTCTGTCGCACGCTGCCGCCGTCCGGGACTCCACCACCGAGGACCAGCTTCCTGCCGGCCTGCTCCGTGGCTCGAATCCTGGGTCGACCGGCGGTCGCTTTCGGATTCGGAACCGGTTCATGCTATCAGCCGCGGTGCGGTTCCTCCATGGACCGCGCCGACCCGGCGGGCCCTCCGCCCGTCAGCCTCGCGTCTCGTGCATCAGCAGCTCGACGCGCAGCCCGCCCCTCACCGTCACGATGCGGGCCGGCACGCGGGGCGACCTCCCCGCCTCCGAGAGCCGGGCGAGGGCGGCCTCGACCACGTTCTCGAGACCGCGCGGCACCTGGCCGACGAGCCCCGAGGGGCGCTGGGCCGCGAACAGGCGGACCGGCATCGGAGCGTCCACGCGCTCCTCCTCCGCGGTGCGGCGCGAGATCACGGCCGTGACCTCGTCTTGGCCGAGGGCGAGCACCCGCGCGATCTCGTCCTGGTGCGGCCGGGAGTCGGCGAGGCGGAGGAGGGTGTCGCCGCGCCGCGACTTCGGGCGCAGCTCGTAGTCGTAGTCGTCGAGCTTGCCCGAGCCGCGGTCGTCGGAGGGGAGGGGGTTCGCGTCGCCGCGTCCGAACGGGAAGAGCTTCATGCCCCCATTGTCCAGCGCGCGGCCCCTCCCCCGCTCGCGTCAGGCGGTGCGCCGCATCCGGGCGATCGCCGCGAGCACCAGGACGAGCACGACGGCGACGAAGCCGAGCAGGACCGGGACGGCCGGCAGGAGCGCGAGCGCGGCACCGATCGCCAGGACCGGCACCGCGAGGCCGAGGTAGGCGGCGAGGAACACGGCCGCGAGCACCTCGCCTCGGGTCTCGTCGGTGGCGAGCGAGCCGGCGACTCCGAGCGCCAGGCGGAAGAGCAGGCCCACGCCCGCTCCCGCGAGCACCCCGCCGACGATGAAGGCGGACACCGAGACGATCACGGCGCCGGTCGCGACCAGCAGCAGCCCGGCCGTCAGCGCCACGGCCGCGAGGCGGAGCGCCGTCCGCGAGGACAGCCGGATCGAGACCAGCTGCGCGACGGCTCCGGCGGCGAAGACCCCGAAGGAGACCGCGCCCGCCTCGAGGTGGGAGGTCTCGCCGAAGCGCCCGGCGAGGAAGGTCGGCGCCAGCGAGGTGAAGAGGCCGAACACGGCGAACCCGGCGAACGCGCCGACCGCGGCCGAGAGGAAGACGCCGCGGGACGCGGCCGGCACGGCCAGGCGCTGCGGACGGTACGCCGGGAGGACCTCGCGCCGCTCGACCGTCTCGGGGACGAGCGCGACGCCGATCCCGAGGACGACCAGGAGGACGAGGAACACGGCGTACGGGACGACCAGGGGCTCGCGCACCGTCACGGCGAACACCCCGCCGACGAGCGGGCCGAGCGCCAGCCCGCCCATGTTCACCAGGGCGGAGACGGCGCGGGAGGTGCCGGGGCCCTCCTCCGGGCGGGCGACGGCGCGCAGCTCCGAGAGATGGGCGGTGGCCGTCGCGGTGAGCGCGCCGACGCCGAGCCCGGTCAGCAGGCGGGCGAGGATCAGCCCGGGCACGTCCGGCCAGAGCAGGAACACGGCGGCCGCCAGGACCTCGACGAGGATCGACGCGAGCAGGATCCGGCGGCGGCCGAGCCAGTCGCTGACGTGCCCGGCGAGGAAGAGGCTCGCCACGACTCCGACCGCGTACGCGGCGAAGACCACGGTGACGACGAAGGCCGGGAACCCGTCGCGCTGCTGGTAGATCGCGTAGAGCGGTGTCGGCACGGTCGAGAACGCCATCACCGTGAGGAAGGCGACGGCGATCACCCAGAAGCCGTGACGGTGCGGGAGCTCGCGGCGATGGACGGACGGGAGGGAGCGCTCGGTGGTGGTCACAGTGTCCACAGTGCTCCGCCCCATCATCCGTGTCCAACGGAGGATCTCGGACGAATTGATCGTCCCTGTTGGATAATGGGCGCATGGACGACCGCCAGCTCGCCGCCTTCGTCGCCGTCGCCGAGGAGCTCAGCTTCACCCGGGCGGCCGCGCGCCTGTTCGTCGTGCAGTCGACCCTCTCGGCGAGCATCCGCTCGCTCGAGCAGGAGCTCGGCTCGCCGCTGTTCGCCCGCTCGACCCGGCGGGTGGCGCTCACCGCGGTCGGCGAGGCGCTCCTGCCCTCGGCCCGATCGGCGATCGACAGCCTCGACCGGATGCGCTCGCTCGCGGCCGACGACGCGGCGGGGCTCCGCGGGCGGGTGCGGGTGGGCACCTTCTCCGCCCTCGACCTCGTCGACCTGCCCGGCGCGCTCGGCGTCTTCCGCACTCGGCACCCGCTGGTGGACCTGCTCCTGCGCACCTCGACCACCGGCTCCACCGGTCTCGCCGAGGACCTGCGCCGCGGCCTGCTCGACGCCGCTCTGCTGGCACTGCCGGCGACGCAGCTGCGGGGCCTGGCGGTGACGCGGCTGGTGCGCAGCGACTACGTCCTGCTGGTGGAGAGCGCGCATCCGCTCGCCGCGGCGGGACCGCCCTCCCCGCAGGACCTCGACGGGCTCACCTTCGTGGACACGCCCGCCGGCTTCGGCAACAGGGTCGCCGTCGACCTCGCCTTCCGCGAAGCCGGGGCGTCGCGCCGGGTGGCCACCGAGGTCGCCGATCTGCCGGGGATCCCCCGCTTCGTGCAGGCGGGGCTGGGGCCGGCGATCGTGCCGCGCGCGGGCGTCGAGCCGCTGGAGGGCGTCACGGCCCTCGCGCTCGACTGGCCGGGGCTGGTCTGGGAGCTCTCGGTCTGCACGGCGCCGCGCCCCTCCGCCGCGGTGCAGGCGCTCACGGCCGTGCTGGCGGAGCGCTCGGCCTAGGCCTCAGCCCTCGCGCAGGGGGCCGCGGACGATCGAGTCGCCGGAGTGCTCCGGGTCGTCGTCGAACGGCTCCTGGGAGACGTCCACGAGCGAGTACTCGGCGAGGTCGACGTCGTCGGGCACGGCGAAGACGCCGTCGGTCCCGTCGAGCACGCCGAGGCCGACCAGCCCGGAGGCGTCGGCGGCGAGGAGCCAGACCTCCCGGTACGAGTCGTCCGCGCTCTGCGCATCGAGGTGCACGTGCAGGCGGCGGGCGCCGTCGGCGTCCTCCAGTTCCGCGGTTCCGCTCGCTCCCTGCCAGTCGGGGAGAGCGGCGAGATCAGCGCGAGCCACGACGGCAGTGGTGTCGTCGCTCCGCGAGGCCTGCCACCAGGCTCCGCCCGCGACCCCGATGACGAGCGCGCCGAGAGCTGCCAGAACGGCGCTCAGAGCGCGGGGCCCGCGGCGGCGCGCAGGACGGTGCCGTCCCCGGGGAAGGGCGAGCGGAGGCGGCACGGCAGCCGCCGACGACGGCAGGGCGCCGGGCCCGAGGTCGCCGAGGGCGAGCTCCTCGCGGATGCGGTCCCAGACGATCGCGGGCGGCGCCTCCAGCTCGACAGCACGGCTCGCACGGCCCAGGCCCGCGGCGTGGCCGAGCTCGACCAGCTGCCGGGCGCAGTCGGGGCAGTCGCGCAGGTGGGCCTGCTCGGCGTCGCTCGAGTGCTCGCCGAGGGCGAGCAGGGCGAGCTCGTCGGGATCGAGGTGGGTCATGTGCTGCTCACCTCCAGGCGGGAGCGGAGCCGGTCGAGGCTGCGGCGGATGTGGCTCTTGACGGTACCGAGCGGCAGGCCGGTGCGCTCGGCGATCTCGGTGTGGGTGAGGTCCTCGTAGAAGGCGAGGCCGATCACCCGCCGGGGGACGGGATCCAGGCGGGCCAGCTCGTCGGCGATCAGGATCCGCGCCTCGATGTCGACGGGGGCCTCCCCCTCCTCGACCGGCGTGACGGCGACGAGGGCCTCGGTGAGCCTCCGCTCGCGCGCCCGCGCCTCGTGCGCGTCCGCGATCCTCCTCCGGGAGATCCCCACCAGCCAGGCTCCGAGAGCCGCCCGTCCGGGGTCGAAGCCCGAGCGCGAGGTCCAGGCCGAGACGAAGACGCGCTGCACCACGTCCTCCGCGTCGCCGCGGTCGCCCAGCGAGCGCAGCGCCAGCGTGAAGACCAGCGGCGACCAGCGCGAGTACGCCTCGGCGAGCGCCGCCTCCTCCCCTGCGGCGAAGCGGCGGCCGAGCCGGGCCACGAGAGCGCTGTCGGCCTCGGCGCCGTCGGCGGGCTCGATGGTCTCGATCAGGGGGTCCCTCCAGGGCTGCGGGGAGCGCTGCCGCCCGGGGGCGTGCGGCGCTGCGAGGCTCATCGTACGTCGCTGAGGCTCGGGCGGGCGGATCAGCCGGCCGGGACGGCCGTGACCACCACGTTGCTGAGGTAGTGGCGGGTGTCGTAGTCGAAGTCGCCGCCGCAGGTGATCAGGACCAGCCGCGGCGGTCCGTCGGCGGCGAACACGGCCGAGAGGTCGACCGTGGTCTTCTCCGTGGTCTCCACCGTCGAGACGGTGTACGCGCGCTCCGCGCCGTCCGCGCCGGTGAGGGTCACGGTCTGGCCCGGGACCGCCTTCTTCAGCTCGACGAACGGCCCGAGGCCGTAGGCGAGGGAGTCGACGTGCGCGGCGATCACGACCGTGCCCTCCGGCTCGTCGAGGCCGGCGCCGAAGCGGTACCAGCCGGCGACCTGCGTGTCGGGCACGAGCTCCATCGTGCCGTCGTCCGCGACTCCGACCGGCTCGACGGCCATGTCGACGGGGAGCCCTTCGACGACGAGCCGCTCGGGAGCGAGCGCGGTGGGGGCGGGGGTCGCGCCGAGCCGGGCGTCCGCCACCGGGACGGACGGCACCGCTTCCGGCGGGGCCGCCGCGGGCGAGGAGGGGACCGTGGCCGGCACCGGCTGCTGGGGCGCCGAGGAGACGGCGGCGGGAGCGGGCTCCACCCGGGACTCCTGCGCCGCGCATCCGGCGAGACCGGCACCGGCCACGATCAGCCCGACCACGGCGAGGACGCGCAGAGGGAAGGGGCTCCGGCTCATGGCGTCCTCCTGGGTCGTGGTCGGGGGTGCCGGGACGGCCGCGCTCCAGCACGGCCGACCCGGCGGTCGGTTCCTCGGGTCAGCGACGCGAGGCGGCGGTGCGGCGGCCGATCAGCACGGCGCCGGCGGCGGCGAGGGCGGCGAGCAGTGCTCCGCCCCACCAGCCCGCGGCTGCGTCGGGGCGGTTGTCCGCGGCGAGGCCGGCCTCACCGGCGGGGACGCCCGACGGCGAGGAGTGCAGTCCGTCGATGGTCTGCGTCGCGAGAGCGAGGTTGCCCTTCTCCAGGCTGCCCCAGGCGTAGACGATCGTGTTCACGCCCTCCTGGACCTGCACGTCGGCCGGGCCGATGACCGGCGCGGTGGTCCCGGTCGCGGCGACCACGGTCGAGATCGTGGCCGGGGCGAGGTTCAGCACGCCCTCGTTCGGGTTCGTCACGTTCGTCAGGACGGGCGACCCTCCGGCGAGGATGTCCACGGCCGGAGCGGCGGCGATGTGGCGGACCGTGAGCCGGCCCTCGCCCGCGGCGGTCTTCGAGATGTCGTTGGTGAAGAGGGTCGCGGTGGGGGTGTTGTCGGGCTTGAGGTGCGCCGCGACGGTGTAGCTCTTCCCCGCCTCGAGGCTGATGTCGATCGGGCCGATCACGGGGGCGCTGGCGTCCGCGGCGGTGGAGGCCGTGATGGCGACCTTGTAGGTGCCGGTGGGGAGGTCGAGCGGGCCGGCGAGCGAGCCGGGGGTGAAGTCGTCGAGCGTCAGCTTGCCGTCGACGTAGACGTCGACCGGGGTGTCGGGGACGGCGTGCAGGACCGAGAGGTCGGCCGAGTCGGCGTCGGCGGCGGCGGCGGGCGTGGCGGCGATGCCGACGACGGCCAGGGTTCCGATGCAGGCACCGGCGAGCAGGCTGCGGGAGAAGCGGGAGGTGGTCACGGTGTTCCTCTTTCACGATGGGACCCGCGAGGGGTCGGGGGGTGGTCGAGAAGGGCCTTCACCACTACTTCCGGCCGAGGCGCCTCCTCGGATGCACCCGGTCTGAGATTCCTCGAAAGAATTCCTGCCGGACGCGTCGAGGGCCCCTCGCAGCGCTGGCCCGAGCGCCCGCGCCGGGCTAGCCTCCGACCAGGAGGTGCGGAGGATGGGCAGGCGCGGCGTGGTCCTCCTCCTCGCCGCCGCGGCGCTCACCACGGCGGCGGTCGCGGGCGTGCAGGGCTCCCTCGCCCCCCGGGCGCCGGTCGCCGACCAGGCCGCCGCCGCCTCCGACGCCCCCGCCCAGTGCGACGACGCCCGGGAGCTGCTGGCCGCCTCGTCCGCCTTCGAGGGCGGAGCGGGCGTGCCGGCCGGCCACCTCGTGGCCTGCCTCGACGAGGACCACCGGCGCCTCACGATCCACAACCGCACCCCCGTCGTCTGGAGTCTCGGCGACTCCTCGGTGCGGGGCGTGACGAGCGGGACGGACGGAGTGACGGGTCTGCTGAGCCTGCACGCGTCGCAGTCCTCCTCCGGGCTGCTCCTCGCACCCGGATCGGCGGCCTCGGTCTCGGCCGGCGACGGGAGGATCCGACCGCGGCCCGACGAGCCCTCGACCCGGCTGCAGCTCGCGCTCACCGCGGTGGTCGCGGCTCAGGATCAGGCGATCGGCCCCTCCGCCGGTCCCGACAGCATCATCCGCGGCGCCGCGCTCACCTGCGCGGTCGTGGTCGCGGAGTCGGACACCGGCTGGCGGGTGACCTCGCCGCGGGCTCTCGCCGCGGCGGCCGAGGACCCGGTGTGCGCGCGCGACTGGGCCCGCGCCCAGCGCAGCGCGGCGGCGTGGCGGATCGCCCTGCCCGGGCTCGTCGACGCCGTGGAGGCTCCCGGCCGCCCCGAGGAGGACACGGCGCTCCAGCGGGCCGCGGCCGACTGGTTCTCGGCCTCGAGCGGCTACTCGTGGGGCGGAGTCGACCGCCCCGCTCCCCTGCCCTGACCGGCGCCGCGCGCCTCGTCCGCCCGGGAACGCGGAACGGGCCGCCCTCCGCGAGGAGGACGGCCCGTTCGGCAAGAAGTTCGCGGTGTCATCGAGACCACGCCCTGCTCCGGGAGGAGCTAGCGGCGCAGACCGAGACGCTCGATCAGCGAGCGGTAGCGGTTGATGTCCACATCCGACAGGTAGCCGAGGAGTCGACGACGCTGACCCACGAGCAGCAGCAGACCACGACGCGAGTGGTGGTCGTGCTTGTGCTCCTTGAGGTGCTCGGTGAGGTCCTTGATCCGCTTGGTCAGGACGGCCACCTGCACCTCGGGGGATCCGGTGTCACCGGGGTGGGTCGCGTACTCTTCGATGATCGCCTTCTTGACATCTGCTTCGAGTGCCATATATGGGATCCCCTCTCTCTCGTTGCGCGGTGCCCGGCGCCTGATGCGTGGGCTCTCTTGATCCGCGGCCGTCGAACGGCAACCGGACGACTCTACCAGAGGGAGGGCGGCATCAGGAGCCGGTGGCCCGGTTCCAGAGCACGACGAGCCACGGCGAGACCAGCAGCTGCCAGTAGACGAGCACGAGGACGTTGAGGACCACGCCGATCCAGCCGGCGATCGGCGGGCGCTTCTCGCGACGCCGGGCGCGGAGGGTGGAGACGGCGAGCAGGATCCCGGCGAGCAGGACCGCGTGCACGAGCGCGGTGTAGAGCACGCCGACCAGCAGGTCGCTGACGGCCTGGTCGCCCGGGTAGGCGCCGAGCGAGATCAGGGCGTACCAGACGAAGAACGACAGCGGGACGGCGAGGACGGCCAGGAGGACCGAGACGATCCCGGCTCCGTAGCGGCGGAGGAACCCGCGGGCTCCCGAGGCCGTGGCACCGGTCCGAGCGGCTCCGGCGCGGACGCCGCCCGTGGAGCTGCGCCGACCGCCCGTGGCGGCCGCCGCGCGACGCGCGCCCGCCTCGGCGGCGGTGCGGATCGAGCGTCGCGAGGGGGCGGCTCCGGCTGCTCGCGGGGCAGGAGGACCCTGACGCCCGGGCGCGCCGTCGGATGACGTGCTCATGCCTCTCACCCTAGGGGATGACCCCTGAGCCCCCGGATCGGCGCGACGCGGCCTGCCGGGGCGGCGGAGTCAGCAGAATGGAGCGAGTGAGCCAGACCCCCCGCGCCCCCCGGCGCAGCCACGTCCTCGACGTCTCCCCCCTCCGCGAGTCCCCGGCCTTCGCCCGGCTCTGGGCCGGCAACGTGATCTCGGGCATCGGCGGCCAGATGACGATCGTCGCGGTCGGCCTGCACATCTACGAGCTCACCGGATCGACCCTCGCGGTCGCGCTGGTCGGCGTGGTGGCGCTGGTCCCGACCGTGATCGCCGGCCTCTACGGCGGGATGCTCGCCGACGCGTTCGACCGCCGCCTGGTGCTCCTGCTCGCCGCGGTCGTGGCCTGGGGCTCGACCGCGGGGATCGCGGCCCTCGCCTGGCTCGGCGCCGAGACCCCGCTCTCCCTCTACGTGCTCACCGCCGTGAACGCGGTGGCGACGACGGTGATCGTGACCACCCGGATGACGCTGGCTCCGCGGCTGCTCCGCACCGAGCTGGTCCCCGCCGCCGCCGCGCTGGGCGGCATCGCGAGCGGAGTCGAGGTGACCGTGGGGCCCGCCCTCGCCGGCGTGCTGGTCGCCTCCTCCGGCTTCGCGATCACGTACACGATCGACGTCGTGCTGTTCCTCGCCGCGTTCCTCGGCATCGCGGGGCTGCCGGCGCTCGTGCCCGAGGGCGAGCGGCAGCGGCCGGGGCTGGAGTCCCTCCGCTACGGCCTGGGCTTCCTGAAGGGCGCCCCGAACATCCGGATGTCCTTCCTGGTCGACATCGTGGCCATGACCTTCGGACAGCCGCGCGTGGTCTTCCCGGCGGCCGCCGCCGTGCTGCTCGGCGGAGGCGCGGTGACGGTGGGCGCCCTCACGGCCGCGTTCGCGATCGGGGCGCTGATCAGCGGCGTCTTCTCCGGCCGGCTCACCGGGGTCCGCCGACAGGGCCTCGCGATCGGCCGCTCGATCCAGGTGTACGGAGCGTTCGTGGTCGCGTTCGGCGCGGTCCTGCTCGGTGCCGCACTCGTGCAGCACGACGCGTCGGCGCCGAACGCGGTGCTCATCGCGCTGGCGGCGGTCGCCCTGGCCGGCGCGGGCGCCTCCGACAACGTCAGCTCGATCTTCCGGCAGACGATGCTGCAGACCGCGGTCCCCGACAACATGCGGGGTCGGCTCCAGGGCGTGTTCATCGTCGTGGTGACGGGCGGCCCGCGGGTCGGCGACCTCTACACGGGACTGCTCGCCTCGCTCGCGCTGCTCTGGCTGCCGCCGCTCGCGGGCGGGCTCGCGATCATCGCGATCCTCGCCGCGGTGCTGCGACTCCGACCGGGGTTCCGTGGGTACGACGCCCTGCACCCGACGGCCTGAGCGGAGGGGCGTCTCCCTCGAGCCGGATGGGACAGCGCGCCCGCCCGCTCGGCTCAGGCCGGCGGACGGGCGCGCCGGAGATCAGTCGCCGGAGGCCGCGTCGGCGCCGCCGCCGTCGGTCAGCCGGTCGTCCGAGACCAGTCCGCTGTCGTCGTCGCGGCCCTCGACCCGCACCGGGCGGTAGACGTGGAAGCCGTCGTCGTCGGGCTCCAGCTCCCAGACCACCTCGACCTCCTCGCCGTCGATGTCGGCCAGGCGGGTGAAGGAGCGCTGCGGGGAGCCGTCGATCATCTCGAGGCGGATGCTCTCCTGCTCCGCTCCGCTGTCGAGGATGGCGGTGTACGTCGATTCGGTGTCCATGCCTCGACGCTAGACACGCGCGGTGAGGCGTCGCCACCCCTTGCGGCGGCGCACGGTCCGCGTAGCGTCGGCACCATGACCGACACCGACATCACTCCCGCCGACTCCGACGACCGCGAGCAGATCACCGAGATGGTGAAGAGCGCCGGGATCGGGCTCCTCACCACCGTCAACGCCACCGGGCAGCTCGTCAGCCGTCCGCTCAAGGCCCAGGACATCGACTTCGACGGCGAGCTGTGGTTCTTCACGCAGGACCCGTCGCCCAAGGTCGACGACATCCGCGCGAACCCGAGCGTCAACGTCGCGTTCGAGTCGAAGAAGGGCTACCTGTCGGTGGCCGGCTCGGCGACTGTCGTGCACGACCCGGCGAAGGTGGACGAGCTGTGGTCCCCGGCCGTCGCCGGCTGGTTCCCCGACGGCAAGGACGACCCGACCGTCGCTCTGATCCGCGTCGAGGCCGAGACCGTCGAGCTGTGGGCGACCGACGAGCCGCGTCCGGTGGTGCTGTTCAAGGTCCTCAAGGCCGCCGTCACCGGCGGACAGCCCGACATCGGCGAGAACCGCACCGTCTCCTTCGAGTGATCCCTCCCCCCGGGGCGCCGCCGGGGCGCGGCGCCTCGCGGGGAAAGGCTTCAGGCGCCGCCGAAGCGCTCGGTGCGGACGCGCTCGGGCGCGTGGCCCTGCTCGACCAGGGCGGTGGCGACGGCCTCGACGAACGAGGTCGGGCCGCACACGTAGACGGTCGGCTCGAGCGAGGCCGGCAGAGCCGCCTCGGCGAGCAGCTCCGGAGTGACGCGGCCGGCCGGACGTGCCGCTCCCGCCGGCGCCACCCGGGTGAAGACGTGGTCCACCGCGACTCCGCCCGTCGCGGCCGGCCGCTCGGCGAGCGCCGCCAGCTCCTCGCGGTAGTAGGCGAAGACGGGCGAGCGGACCGAGTAGAGCAGCTGCATCCGCGCCGCGCTCCCGGACCGGGCGTGCTCGCGCGCCATCGCCATCAGCGGTACCACGCCGCTCCCGCCCGCGATCAGCTGCACCGGCTCCGCCTGCTCGGGGCGCCAGACGAACCAGCCGCCGATCGGACCGCGGATCTCGAGCCGGTCGCCCGCTTCGAGGCCGTCGACCAGGTACGGGGAGACCTCCCCGTCGTCCAGCCGCTCGACCGCGAGCTCGACCCGCTCCCCGTCGGCCGGGGCGCCGATCGAGTAGGAGCGGCTCGCCTGGTAGCCGTCGGGCGCGGTGAGGCGCACGTCGAGGTGCTGCCCCGCCAGGTGGCCCGGCCACCCGGGCACGCGGAGCACCAGGAGGCGCGACGTGGGCGTGAGCGGCGCGACCGACTCGGCCACCGCCTCCGTCCACATCACCAGTAGCGCTCCTCTTTCCAGGGGTCCCCGTGCATGTGGTAGCCGTTCTGCTCCCAGAAGCCGGGCTCGTCGCCGGGCATCAGGCGGAGCGTCCGGACCCACTTCGCGCTCTTCCAGAAGTAGAGGTGCGGCACCAGGAGCCGGGCGGGGCCGCCGTGCTCGGCCGCGAGGGGCTTCCCCTCGAACTCGGTGACGACCCAGGCCCTCCCGCCTCGGATCTCGGCGAGCGGGAGGTTCGTCGTGTAGCCGCCGAAGCTCTGCGCCATGACGAAGCCCGCGTCCGTCTCCAGGCCCTCCAGCAGCGTGTCGACCGAGACGCCGCGCCAGCTGGTGCCGAGCTTCGACCACCGGGTCACGCAGTGGATGTCGGTGTGCACGTCCTCGTGCGGGAGCGCGTCGAACTCCTCCCGGTTCCAGCGGCGCACGCCCGCGGGGCCGCCGTCGATCGAGAAGGCCCACTCGTGGATGTTCGGGGTGGGCCCGATCGAGAGGACGGGGAAGCCGTTCTCGAGGTGCTGGCCCGGCGGGAGGTCCGGGTCCGCCTCCCTCTTGCCGAAGAAGCCCCGCGTGATGATGCCCATGTCCGCCCTCGTCGTCCTCGGGGCCTGGCCCCGGATCGCTGGAAACCGCTCGTCGCGCTCACGCTACCGCTCGGTGCTACCGCATGGGGGCCCGCCGGGCGAGCCCGGGACCGTGTCGGACGTCGGTGCCAGGATCGGGGCATGAGACGAACCGTCGTGCCGCCGTACCTCCTCGTCCGCATCGCCCGCCTCGACGATCCGGCCTTCGCCCGGGCCGCGCGGGCCGCGAGCCGCTCGCTCGAGCAGGACGTGCCGTTCCGGCGCGTCCGGCCCGGAGAGCCCGCGCCCGACCGCGGGGCGCCGACCGCCACCGCGACGTCCTCGCCGCGCACCCGCGTGCAGTCGCTCCAGCGCACCATCGCGGACGCGCGGACCGAGGAGACCCTGCCCGGCACGGTCGTCCGCCGCGAGGGCGAGGCGGCCACGGGGGACGCGGCCGTCGACGAGGCGTACGACGGCCTCGGCGCGATGTCGGCCTTCCTGCAGGGTGCGTACGGCCGCGACTCGATCGACGACGCCTGGCTGCCGCTCGACGCGACCGTGCACTTCGGCGACGACTACGACAACGCCTTCTGGGACGGCTCGCGGATGGTCTTCGGCGACGGGGACGGCCAGGTGTTCCGCCGCTTCACCGTCTCGCAGAGCGTGATCGGCCACGAGCTCGCCCACGGCATCACCGAGTACACGGCGAACCTCGTCTACCGCGGCCAGTCCGGAGCGCTCAACGAGTCGGTCTCGGACGTGTTCGGAGCCCTGCTGGAGCAGTACGGCGCCGGCCAGAGCGCCGACGAGGCGAGCTGGCTGATCGGCGAGGGGCTCTTCACCGACGAGGTGCAGGGCACGGCCCTGCGGTCGATGATCGCCCCCGGCACCGCGTACGACGACGACGTCCTCGGCTCCGACCCGCAGCCGGGCTCGATGGCCGACTACGTCGAGACCGACGACGACAACGGCGGAGTGCACATCAACTCGGGGATCCCCAACCGCGCGTTCGCCGTGGCGGCGACGACCCTCGGCGGGAAGGCGTGGGAGCGCGCAGGGCAGGTCTGGTACGACGTGCTGACCGGGGGCGTCCTCACCGCGACGGCCGACTTCGAGGCGTTCGCCGCGCTCACCGTGCAGGCCGCCGCCGAGCGCTACGGATCCGGCTCCGAGGTCGAGGCCGCCATGCGCACCGGCTGGACGACGGTCGGCGTGACCCTGTCCGCCTGAGCCGGTCCGCTCGAGGGCGGAGGCGGGTAGCATCGCGCGCATGGACGTCATCGTGTCGCGCAGCGGCGGATTCGCCGGCCTCCGCCGGGTGTGGCGGGTCGACGTCGAGCAGCAGCCCGACGAGGGCGCGTGGCGCGACCTGCTCGGCTCGCTCCCCTGGGACGCCGCCGACGGCGAGTCCCCCGGCCGGGCCGACCGCTTCGTCTACGAGATCCGCGTGCAGACGCACCACGTCCGCCTCGGCGAGACCGAGCTCGACGGAGCCTGGCGCGAGCTGGTCGACCGCGTGAAGAAGGCGCAGCCCCGTTAGGAGATGCGCCTTCGTCGTGTGCTCGGAGCTACTTGGTGCCGAGCAGGTCGATCACGAAGATCAGGGTCTTGCCGGAGAGCGGGTGCCCTCCGCCGGCCGGGCCGTACGCCAGCGCGGGCGGGCAGATCAGCTTGCGGCGGCCGCCGACCTTCATCCCCGGGATGCCCTGCTGCCAGGCGCGGATGAGGTTGTTGAGGGGGAAGTTGATCGACTGGTCGCGGCTCCAGGAGGAGTCGAACTCCTCGCCGGTGTCGTACTCGACGCCGAGGTAGTGGACCTCGACGGTCGAGCCGGGCTGCGCCTCGGCGCCGTCGCCGACGACGATGTCCTCGACGACGAGGGTGTCGGGGGCCGGGCCCTCAGGGGCGTCGACCTCGGGCTTGGTCAGGTTCTCGCTGCTCATGCCTCGATCCTACGGCGCTCGGGAGCGGAGTCTGGGAGCGGGCTGCGAGCACTCACTCCACGAGCGTGAGGCGCTGCGTCGGCCGGGTCATCGCGACGTAGAGCGATGCGGCGCCGCGCTCGCCGGTCTGCGCGATGAGGCGAGGGCGGGCGATGATCACGGAGTCGAACTCGAGCCCCTTGGCGTCGTTCGTCGACAGCACGGCGATCGCGCGGTCGAGCCCGGTCGCTCCGCGGCCCACCTCCCGGCCGAACCGCTCCTCGAGGCTCTCGGCGATCGCGGCGAGGTCGTCGTCGGGCGCGATGACCGCGAGCGTCCCCTCCGCCTCGATCGCCCGGTCCTCGACGACGGCCGCCAGCACGCGCTCCGAGAGGCTCGCGTCGCCGCGATCGCGGATCGTCCGCACCGGCCACTCGGTGGAGCGCACGGCCTCCCCCGGCGTGATCTCCAGCCCGTTCTCGCGCGCCGTCCGCTCGGCGAAGGCGACGATCTGCGCGGGCGTGCGGTAGTTGACCGTCAGCTCCTCCAGGCGCCACGGCGCCGCCTCCACTCCCCGGCCCTGGCGGCCGAAGGTGTCGCGGAGCGCGGCGTCCCAGCTCGAGGCGGCGGAGGCGCCGGACGCCTGCGCGACGTCGCCCACGATCGTGAACGAGCGCATCGGGCAGCGGCGCAGCAGCACCCGCCACTGCATCGGCGAGAGCTCCTGCGCCTCGTCGACCACGACGTGCCCGTAGGTCCAGGTGCGGTCGGCCGCGGCCCGCTCGGCGGTGGTGCCGAGCACCGAGCGCTCGGCGAAGCCAGCCGCGAGGTCCTTGGCGTTGACGAGGCCGTCGACGCCCATGTTGCGGATGGCGGCCTCCGCGTTCTCGACGTCGCGCTTGCGCTGCTCCTTCTCGGCCTTCTTCGAGGCGTCGGCGAGGTCGTCGTAGGCGCCGAGCAGCTCCGCGGCCTCGTCGAGCAGCGGCACGTCGGAGACCGTGAACGGAGCGTCGCGGTCGCGGCGGAGGAGGGAGCGCTGCGCGGCGGTCCAGCGCGGCGTGAGCGTCGCGAACCAGTTCGGACGGGCGTAGAGGTCCTGCAGCAGCTTCTCGGGGGTCAGCGGGATCCACGCGGTGTTGAGAGCGACGCGGACGTCGTGGGCGGTCCGCACGTCCTCGCGCAGCACCGCCTCGTCGGCCTCGTCGACCGTGCTGCCGTGGCTCCGCAGCTGATCGGCGAGCTGGCGGGTGAGCTGCGAGAGCAGCGTCTTGACGAAGGAGACGCGCGCCTCGTTGTGCGGCTTGCGGGTGTCGCGCGCCCGGGTGATCGCGCGCTCCACGTCCTGCGGCTCCAGACGGAGCTTCTCGCCGTTGACGTCGAGCACCTGGGTCTCGGCCGGGACGGTCTGGCGGGAGCGGACCGCGCGCTTGAGCAGCTCCGCCATGCGCGCCGAGCCCTTCACGCGCGCGACCGCGGGCACGTCCTCCTCGACGAGGTCGAGGCCCGGGTAGAGCTGGCCGAGCGTCGAGAGGACGACACCCGTCTCGCCGAGCGAGGGCAGCACCGCCTCGATGTAGCGGAGGAAGGAGCGTGAGGGGCCGACCACGAGCACGCCGGAGGAGGCGATGCGTTCGCGGTAGGAGTAGAGGAGGTAGGCGGCCCGGTGCAGGGCGACCGCGGTCTTGCCGGTGCCCGGCCCGCCCTGCACGACGAGCACGCCGCGCAGCTCGGACCGGATGATGCGGTCCTGCTCGCTCTGGATGGTCGCGACGATGTCGTGCATCCGGCCGGTGCGCTGCGCACCGAGCGCCGCCATGAGCGCGCCCTCGCCCTGCAGCACGGTGCCCTCGCGCAGCAGCTCCTCGTCGAAGACCTCGTCCTCGAAGCGGAGGACCTCGCGGCCCCGAGTGGTGAGGTGGCGCCGGGCGCGCGTCCCCATCGGCCGTGCGGCGGTGGCCTGGTAGAACGCGGCCGACTGCGGGGCACGCCAGTCGAGCAGCAGCGTGTCCTGCTCCTCGTCGCGCAGGCCGATCCGGCCGATGTAGCGGTGCTCGGCGTCGGCGTCCGCGAGCGTCAGCCGGCCGAAGGCGAGCCGGTCGTCGGCGCCGGTGAGCGAGCGGATGCGGTCCTCGTAGAGCCGCGCGTAGGCGTCGCGCTCGGAGCGGCTCTGGTGGTTGCCGCCGACGCTCTCGATGCGGACCGTGTCCAGAGCCTCGCGGGCCTGGGCGATCAGCTCGTCGAGGCGGGCGTAGAGCGCCGCCACGTAGTCGCGCTCCCGAGAGAGCTCGGTGGCCTGCACAGTGCTGCCGTCCGTCATCGTCCGCCTTCCGAGGGTCCGCCGCCGCGGGCCGGGAGGCGCGGGATGCGCTCCGGGGGCCGCGGGAAAACAGGCGGTCCAGTCTACCGAGCGATCCGAAGCGGCCCGTCCCGACAGCGGGATCCGGATGCCTCTTGCGCTCGGCGCCGCGGAGGAGCATCCTCTCTCTCACGAAGAGCTCGACGCCCCGTCCGAGCAGCCGGCCCTGCCGCTGCCGCAGGGCGTCGAGCTCTTTCTCGCGGGAGCCCGTCCGCCGTCCGGTCATCGACCGGGAAGAGAACCGGACGGCCCCGCGTTGCACGCTCCATGGCCACTCCGAGCAGCAGCGTCACCGCCCCCTCCCGCGCCTCGATCGACCTCACGGAGTCGGCACGCGCCGGCTGGGAGTCGTGGCTCGCCCGACGCGTCGAGCGCGTCACCGGACCCCGGGGTGATCTCGCCCTCGTCGAGACGCGCTGGCTCGAGCCCGGCGAGAGCGTCGACGACGAGCAGGCGCTGGCCGGCTACGGCCCCTCGGCGACCCTGACGCGGATGCGCCGCGAGAACCTCGACACCGGCGAGCCCGAGTACGGCTACCGCGTCTGGGACGCGGCCTCCGACGGCATCCGGTCCTTCGACGCCATCGAGACCTTCCCGTTCGACGCCGCCTGGGTGCTCGAGGCGTGGTTCGAGCCGGTCGCCGAGGACCGCACCGTCCCGTTCGAGCACCTGCGCGACAACGGCGCCACCCGCGAGCTCGTCGTGCCCGGCGACATCACCTTCTCGCTCGTGGACGACGGGCGCGCCCGCGAGTACACGGTCGCGGCGTTCGACGACGGCGGCACGCTCCTCGTCCCGTTCGGCGATCCGACCAACCGCAGCGACGACCCGGAGCTCGCGAGCTACCCCGTCGGCCGCTTCCTCGTCGTGCAGCGGATCGGCGGCGCGGCCGACGCGGGCACCCCCGGTCCGGTGCTCCTGGACTTCAACCGGGCGTACATCCCGCCGTGCGGCT
Source organism: Rathayibacter sp. AY1D2 (assembly GCF_002932695.1). NCBI lineage: Bacteria > Bacillati > Actinomycetota > Actinomycetes > Micrococcales > Microbacteriaceae > Rathayibacter > Rathayibacter sp. AY1D2. The sequence goes on from NZ_PSVX01000008.1 coordinate 73,100, forward strand.
TCTCGCCCCACTACAACTGCCCGCTGCCGCCCGCGCAGAACCGGCTCGGCGTGCCCGTGACGGCCGGCGAGCGCCGCGTGCGCAGCGCCTCCGCCTAGCGCGCCGGGGCTGAGCGGGGGCGGCCCCGGCTCAGCGGGTGAGCACCGCCCGGCGGGCGACGAGCTCGTCGAGCAGGACCTGCTCGTCGACCGCTCCGGTGCGTCCGCCGCGGCCGAGCAGGAGGTGCTGCCGGTGGTGCGCGAGCCGCGTCGCCGAGCGGAGGAAGTCCCGCATCGCCCGCGGCCGGTCCCCTCCCGTGCTCCGGGCCCAGCGAGCGGCGGTGCGGCGCCCCTCCGCGGTGCCGATCATCCGCACCTCGGCCGGCGAGAGCCAGCCGGCGACGGCGTAGTCGTCGAGCCGCTGGAGCGTCACGCGCCGCTCCTGCCGGCGCAGCAGCACCACCACGACCACGGCGACCGCGAACAGCGGCACCTGGACCACGCCGTAGAAGCCGAACCAGTCGGACACCAGGAACGACGAGCCGTTCCAGAGCGCGTGCAGGAACGCGGCGAGCGCCAGCCCGAGCAGGGCGATGGGCAGCCGCGCGACGGCGGGCCGGTTCGAGGCGAAGCCGAGGGCCGCGCCCGTGCAGGCGGTGAAGAGCACGTGCGCGAAGGGCGAGAGCACCCCGCGGAGGAAGAAGGTCACGGCGAGCGAGCCGAGACCGCCCTCCACCAGCGCGCTGCCGAAGTAGAGGATGTTCTCGACGAAGGCGAACCCGGAGGCGACGACGGCCGCGTAGACGATGCCGTCGACGGGTCCGTCGAAGGTCCGGCGCCAGATCAGCAGGACGAGGAGGACGCCGATCCCCTTGGCCGTCTCCTCGACCAGCGGCGCCTGAATCACGGCGCCGACGAAGTCGGATCCGCTCGGCTGCTGCCCGGACGCGTAGACGGCGATCTGCACGCCGAGGTCGACCAGGAGCGCGATCGCGACGGACCCGGCCGCGCCCCAGAGGAACGCGAACCACAGGCCCAGCGCGGGCTCCGGCTCCCACCGGTCGACCCAGCGGACGCCCAGCAGAACCACGGTCAGCGGGACGAGGGCGATGACCGCGCAGATCCCCGCGGCGCTGACGCCGAGTCCGAGAACCACGTAGGCGAGCACGAGCAGCAGCAGGATCCCGAGGAGCGCCACGCCGATCGAGCCGAGCACGGTCGGCACGACGGAGGGGCGGGCGGTGGCGGGCGGTGCGGGCGGCGGATAGGCGCTCATGGGGCCGACAGTAGGGCACGGGCGGGGTGCGCTGTCGGCGGTTGACACGCGCCGGGCGCGTGGAGGAGGGCCGGGGTACGGACGCCCGTGTCCGATTCCCGCTCCTGCTCGACGTCGCCGCGTGCGAGGCTCGAGGCGTGCCCGACTCCGATCCGCTCTTCGAGGAGCGCTACCGCGCCGTCGCCTCCCGCGACTCCCGGTTCGACGGGCGGTTCCTGACCGGCGTGCACTCCACCGGCATCTACTGCCGTCCGAGCTGCCCCGCCATCACGCCGCAGCGCGCGAACGTGCGCTTCTACCCGACGGCCGCCGCCGCGCACGAGGCGGGGCTCCGCGCCTGCAAGCGCTGCCTGCCGGACGCCGTCCCCGGCTCCCCCGAGTGGAACCTGCGCGACGACACGGCGGCGCGCGCCATGCGTTTGATCGCCGACGGAGTGGTCGACCGCGAGGGGGTCGAGGGGCTGGCCGCCCGGCTCGGCTACGGCGCGCGCCACCTCGGCCGCATCCTGCGCGAGGAGCTGGGCGCGCCTCCGCTGGCCCTCGCTCGCGCCCAGCGCGCCCAGACCGCCCGGCTCCTGCTCACGAGCACCGACCTGCCCGTGTCCGACGTCGCCTTCGCCGCCGGCTTCACGAGCATCCGGCAGTTCAACGCGACCCTGGCGGAGGTGTACGAGCGGACCCCGACGGCCCTGCGCGCCTCGGCCCGCGGCACGCGCTCCGAGGCGAGCGTCCATGACGGCGCGACCACGCTGGAGCTCCGGCTGGCAGTGCGGGCTCCGTTCGATCCCGGGGTGCTCGACGTGCTCGGCGGCACCGCGCTCCCGGGCATCGAGGAGGCGTCCCCCGGCGGCTACGCGCGCTCGCTCGTCCTGCCCGGGGGCGCGGCGCTGATCCGGCTGGCGGCGGACGGGGAGAGCGTCCGCTGCAGCGCGACGCTCGTCTCCGTCGCCGACGTCGGGCCGCTGGTCGCCCGGGTGAGGCGGCTGCTCGACCTGGACGCGGACGCCCGGGCCGTGGACGAGGCCCTCGCGGCCGATCCCGCACTCGCTCCGAGCGTCGCCGCCCGCCCCGGTGTCCGCGTGCCCGGCTCCGTCGATCCGGCCGAGACGCTGGTGCGCGCGCTGCTCGGCCGGCGGGAGGCCGCACGGCTGGTCGCAGCGCTCGGCGCGACGCTCCCGGAGTCCGTGGCGAGCGGATCGATCGCACGCGCCTTCCCCTCCCCCGCGGTGATCGCCGAGCACGCCGCCGACGTGCTCCGCGGATCCGCCGACGTGCTGGTGCGGACCTGCACGCTGCTCGCCGAGGGAGCCCTGCGGCTCGACGCCGACCGGGAGGAGCTCGCCGAGCAGCTGCTGGCGGTCCCCGGGATCGACGCGGCCACGGCGGCCGAGGTGGCGCAGCGGGCGACCGGAGATCCCGACGTCCTGCTCACCGGGGATCCCGCGCTCCGGCGGGGCGCGGCGGCGCTCGGCCTGCCCGCGGGCGAGCGCGCGCTGGCCGAGGCCGGGCGCCGCTGGGCGCCCTGGCGCAGCTACGCCGGGGCGCGCCTCGCGGCCGCGGTCACGCCTCCGGCGCGGGGTCGATGATCGGGAGCGCCGCGGTCATCGCCTCGATGCCCGAGAGCCGCGCCGGCGAGATCAGCCGCATGACCTCCTCGCGGGACATGAGCCCCGCCTCGACCACCAGGTCGGCGATGTTGCGGCCGGTCGCGAGGGCGGCCTTCGCGAGGGCGGCGGACGCGGTGTAGCCGATGCTCGGGGTGAGCGCCGTCACGACGCCGACCGAGGAGGCGACCATGGCCTCGAGCCGGTCGACGTTCGCGGTGATGCCGTCGATGCAGTTCTCGCGGAGCGTCCTGCAGGCCTGCGTCATCCAGGTGATGCTCTGCAGCAGCGAGTGCGCGATCACCGGCTCGAAGGCGTTGAGCTGGAGCTGACCCGCCTCGGCCGCCATCGTGACCGTGACGTCGGCCCCGGCCACCGAGTAGGCGACCTGGTTGACCACCTCGGGGATGACCGGGTTCACCTTGCCGGGCATGATGCTGGATCCCGCCTGGCGCGGAGGCAGGTTGATCTCGCCGAAGCCGGCCTGAGGGCCCGAGGAGAGGAGCCTCAGGTCGTTGCAGATCTTGGACAGCTTGATCGCGGAGCGCTTGAGCGCGCTCGAGAACGACATGAAGACGCCGGTGTCGCTCGTCGCCTCGACGAGGTCCTGCGCCATCTCGAGGTCGAGGTCGGTGATCTCGTTGAGGTGGCGGACCGCGGCTGCGCCGTAGCGCGGATCGGCGGTGATGCCTGTGCCGATCGCGGTGGCTCCGATGTTGACCTCGGCGAGCAGCCAGATGGTCTCGGAGAGGCGGGCGTGGTCCTCGCCGAGGGTCGTCGCGAAGCCGTGGAACTCCTGGCCGAGCGTCATCGGCACCGCGTCCTGCAGCTGCGTGCGGCCGACCTTCAGGACGCTGCCGAACTCGACCGCCTTGCGGGAGAACGACTCGCGCAGCAGCGCCAGCTCGTCGAGCAGGCGGCGCAGCGACCAGGTCATCGCGATCTTGATCGCGGTCGGGTAGACGTCGTTGGTGGACTGGCTGCGGTTGACGTCGTCGAGGGGGTGCAGGTGCGCGTAGTCGCCCCGCTCGAAGCCGCCGATCTCGAGTGCGACGTTGGCGACGACCTCGTTCGCGTTCATGTTCGTCGAGGTGCCGGCGCCGCCCTGGATCACCCCGACCACGAACTGGTCGTGGAACTCGCCGTCGATGATGCGGCGGCACGCGGCCTCGATCAGCTCGGCCTTGGCGGGTGCGAGACTGCCGAGCTCGGTGTTGGCCCGGGCGGCCGCGAGCTTGACCGTCGCGAGGGACCGGACGAGATCGGGGTAGATCGAGATGGGGCGCTTCGAGATCGGGAAGTTGTCGAGGGCCCGCGCCGTGTGGATGCCCCAGTAGGCCTCGGCGGGGATCTCCATCGAGCCGAGGGAGTCGCTCTCGGTGCGCGTTTCGGGGGTCTCGGTGTCGTCCAGGGCTCTGCCTTCCGGGTCGCGGTCGGGGAGGGTGCTCGGTGCGAGGGTCACGTCCAGCTCCGTTGCTGTCGTCGTGCGGCCCCGGAGGGTGCAGGGGGCTCGCGAACTGCGCGGCCAGCCTATCGCCGGGGCGCGGGGCGGCGGCGGACGCGGGCGCGGAGCGTCCGGTCGACGGGCGCGGAACGACCGCGCCTCCCGCCGCCGGAGCGGACAGGAGGCGCGGGACGCGGGAAGCGGCGGATCAGCGGTAGTCGCTGCCCGACGCGAGTGCCGCGAGCGGCACGAGCACGACCACGACGAGCACGGCGATCGCGAACAGCAGGACGAGGCCGAGCATGACGGAGTTGAGCACGATGCCCCAGATCGAGAGCGTGCGGCCGGTCGGCTCCCTCCGCAGGCCCAGGATGCCGAAGACCAGGCCCGCGGCCGGAGCGATCACGGTCAGTCCGAAGAAGACGGAGGTGACGCCGAGGATCAGGCTCGTGAGCGAGAACGGGGTCGAGGGCGCCGGGGCGAGCGCCGCGGGCGGGACGGCGGGGGTGCCGTAGGGGGCGCGGGCCTGCTGCGAGGAGGCGGACTCCTCGGCGGCGGGGCGCTCTCCGGCGGACGGCCGCTCCTCGGTGAGGACGGCGGTCGCGCCCAGGTCCACGGTCGGCTGCTCGTCGGCGGGGGTGGAGAGGCGGGCGGTGCGGTCGTCGGTGGTCACGGTGTGCTCCTTCTCGGGTGCCGGTCGCCCGGCGGGATGCGGTGCCGCCGGGCGGGCCGACGGTGCTGCCGGTGTGCTCCGGCGATGCCTCCACGCTACGGACGCGCCCGGACCCGCCCCATCCGGGGAACCCCCGGAACTCGGGGGCGATCCCCCGCCTCGACGCGGGGGCGGGTGCGAGACTGGTCCCGGCGCGAGGAGGCGGCGATGGACGACGACGAGCTGCGGCACCGCACCCGGGACCGCAAGGGCGCCCGTGCCGTCTGGTTCGCCGGGCTCTCGGCGCTCGCCGGCTTCGTGGTGATCTCCCCTGTGATCTCCCTCACGGCGACCGTGATGGTGTGGGGGTCGCGGCGGCGGATCGGCACCCTCAGCGACCGGAACGGCCTGGTCGCCGTCAACTGGCAGCTCACCTACCTCGCACTCCAGCTGATGCTGGTCCCGCTGCACCTCGCGCTGGTGTCGGTGCGCGACTCGCTCGGCGCCGACTGGCCGCTCGCGACGATCTCGGCGATCCTCGCGCTGGCCGTGCTCAACCTCGTGCTGTGCGTCGTCCTCGGGATCCGGTCCGGCCAGGGACGCACCGTGCGCCTCTGGATCGCCGTGCCCTTCGCCCGCTCCACCCGTCCGCCGCGCTGACCGTCCGGGGACACCGGGCCCGGCCTCTCTCCGCTACGGGGACTCCGCCCGGCGTGTCCGCGGCGCGGTGCCCCCTCGACCCCGCGGCGGCGGGCAGGGTGGTGGAGTGATCGCCTTCCCTCCGCCCGTGTACGTCGTGGCCGACGACGGAGTGAGACTGGCCACCTACTCCGTCGGCGAGGAGAGCGCCCCGACCGTCCTCGCCGTGCACGGCTTCGCCTCCCACGCCGTGCTCAACTGGGAGACGTCGGGCTGGCTGCGGACGCTGCACCGGGCCGGGTACCGCGTCGTCGCGCTCGACCAGCGCGGGCACGGCGCGAGCGAGAAGCCGCACCACTCCGACTCCTACAGCGTGGACGCCATGGTGGCCGACCTGGTGCGGGTGCTCGACTCCTACGACCTCGACGCGCCCCACGTCCTCGGCTACTCCCTCGGCGCCCGGATGAGCTGGGTGCTGGGGCTCGAGCACCCGGAGCGGCTCGCATCGCTGAGCCTCGGCGGGCTGACGGTGGGCGAGCCCCTCCGCTCCTTCGACGCGGAGGCGGCCCGGGCCCGCGTCGCCTCCGGCGGCGAGATCGACGACGGCTTCACCCGCGCCTTCATCGGCATGGCGGAGGGCGTGCAGGGCAACGACCTCGCGGCACTGGTGGCGGTGGCCGACGGCGTCCGCGGCGGGGCGCACCCGGAGCACGGGCGGCACCCCGGCCTGCCGACGCTGCTCGTGACCGGCGGCGCGGATCCGATCGCTCCCGGCGGAGAGCTGCTGGCGGCGGAGGCGGGGGCGCGGTTCGTGAGCGTCCCCGGCCGCGACCACACCAGCACCGTGCCCGCGCGGGGCTTCAAGGACGCGGTGCTGGCGTTCCTGGCGGAGCAGCGCTGAGCAGGCCCCGCGCCGGGCGGGAGCACCGCGAGCGCCGAGGCCCGCGGCGTAGCATCCCCCTCATGCAGGCGATCCGCATCGAGAACCCCGGCCCCGACTCCCGACTCGTGCTGGAGGAGGTGCCGACGCCCTCCCCCGGACCCGGCGAGGTCCTCGTCCGCGTGGCGGCCGCCGGCGTCAACCGCGCCGACCTCGGCCAGCGCGGCGGGGTCTACCCGCCGCCGCCCGGCGCCTCCGAGATCCTCGGGATGGAGGTGTCCGGCACGGTCGTCGCGCTCGGCGAGGACGCGACCGGGTTCTCGGAGGGCGACGAGGTCTGCGCGCTGCTCTCCGGCGGCGGCTACGCCGAGTACGTCGCGGTCGACGCGGGCCTGGTGCTGCCGGTGCCGGACGGCGTCGGCCTCGTCTCGGCCGCCGCCCTCCCGGAGACGACGTCCACCGTCTGGTCGAACCTCGTGATGGTGGCCGGGCTCGGATCCGGCGACACCGTCCTCCTCCACGGAGGCGGGAGCGGGATCGGGACCACGGGCATCCAGGTCGCCGCCGCCCTCGGCGCCCGCGTCGCCGTCACGGCCGGCAGCCCCCGCAAGCTCGAGGCGTGCCGCGCGCTCGGGGCCGACGTCCTGATCGACTACCGCGAGGAGGACTTCGTCGAGCGGATCCGCGAGGCGACCGGCGGGCGCGGCGTCGACGTGATCCTCGACCCCGTCGGCGGCGACTACCTGGCGCGAGACCTGGAGGCGCTGGCCGTGGGCGGGCGCGTGGTGTTCATCGGCAACCAGTCCGGTGCGCTGGGCTCGCTCGATCTCGGGGTGCTGATGCGCAAGCGCGGGGCGGTGCACGCCACGACCCTCCGCGCCCGGCCCCTGGAGGAGCGGCGCGCGATCGTCGCGCGGGTGCGCGCGGAGGTCTGGCCGCTGGTCGCCGCCGGGACGGTGCGACCGGTGGTGGACGAGGTGGTCCCGCTCGCCGAGGCCGAGCGGGCGCACGACGTGATGCGCTCCTCCGGCCACATCGGCAAGCTGCTGCTCACCCCGTGACGCCCCGCACCGGAGGAGGCCCCCGCCGCCCGCGGTGAGCGGGAGCGGGGCCTCCTCCGGTGATGCCCTCCGGCGGGGCGTCAGACCGCGGAGCGCAGGAGTCCGAGCGAGCGGTTGATGCCGTCGACGTCGACCGCGGCCGGATCGAACGAGGCTCCGGCGGCGAGGCCGAGAGCCTCGAGCGCCTCCGCGTGGTCGGCCGAGGACGGGTCCGTCGCCGCCCGCACCGTGTCGGCCCAGGCCGCGGGGCCTCCCGGCACGTCGAGCGGAGCCGCGCCGCGCGCGCCCGTGCAGCGCGGCAGAGCCGACGACAGCGGCGCGATCGACTCCAGACGGATGACGTGGCGCCACTCGTCCTCGAGGTCGTAGACGTAGAAGAGCTCGTCCTGCTCCTGCTCGAGCACCTCGGCGAGCGCGACGCCCGCCTCGTCCACGAGGTCGGCGCCGAACTCCTCCGCGTCGGACGGCGAGCCGATCGGAGCCTGCTCCTCGTCGGGCACGCCGACGCTGAAGTAGTGCGGCTGCGCGTCGGTCCAGCCCAGCGAGAGCTGGAGCGCGAGGTGCAGATCGCGCAGCGACGACTCGGAGGAGAGCTCGAGGCGCCGCCAGACGACGGGCTTGGTCCCGAGCAGGGCGACGTGAAGCGCGTAGGCCGTCGCCGTGTCCTGGGTCGCCTCGTCGAGGATCTCGAGGCGGGTGGCCTCGCGCTCTCCGAGGAGGACGACCGTCGCGCGGACGACGGAGGCGAGTACGGGCGCCAGGCCCTCCGGCACCGCGTAGCCGAACTCGGGCGAGTGCAGCAGCAGCCCGAGCTCGGCGGTGTCGTCGAGCATCCGCTCGGCCGTGCCGACCATGCGCTCGCGCTCGTCGAGGGCCTCGTCGAGCGAGACTCCGGAGTCGGCTGCCAGCTCGTCGACCAGCTCGCCGACGACCAGGCCCGGGTGGATCTCGGCCTGGCAGGCTACCGCGATGCGGACCAGTACGGCATCGGTGGTGGTGACCGCGCGCTCCTCCGGGGAGAAGGCGCCGTCCTCGGTGTCGGCGGCCGCCAGCGCGGTCTGGGCGCTGAGGATCCACTGCTCGAGGAAGCGGGCGACGTAGGCGATGCGCTCGGCGGCGGCCTCGTGGGCATCGGAGCTGCGCCAGAGCACGGCGGCCTCGCCGAGACCTGCGGCGGATCCCTCCTGCTCGAGCACAGCGGAGCCGACCAGCGCGTCCCACCAGGCCGAGACCGGGATGCGGACGGAGTCGTCGCTCGGGGTGGATCCCGCGGAGGAGATGCCCGCCTCGACCGCGATCTCGCGGGCGGCGCGCTCTGTGAGGGTCGCGCCGTCGTCGGCGGCGAGGTGCTCGACCACGACGTCGGCGGCGTGCACGAGAGCGGTGGCGCGCACGGCGGAGAGCTGCTCCTCGGCCGGGACCTCGTCGAGCTCGGCGAGGTCGTCGAGCACGGCCTCCACGAAGGAGCCGGCGAGGTCGAGGACCTCGTCGAGGACGGCCTGGCACTCGTCCAGCTCCTCGTCGGTGCCGGTCCAGAGGTCCTCGTCGGTGAGGAAGTCGAGGAAGTGCTCGACGACCTCGGCGACGGTGAAGAGGGTGTCGTCGAGGTCGGCCTCGCTCTCCTCCCCCGACAGGTCGGCCTCGATCTGGTCGAAGACGGCCTC